>VXRD01000052.1 GCA_009838845.1 Gemmatimonadota bacterium
AGAGAAATTATATACACCTCGTTAAATATTATTCGCATTGATAATTATTACAAAAAAGAAGCCGCGAAAAAAACGCGGCTTCTTTGCTATTGGATGAACAATCCTTTGAACTACGACCTAAAAGCCGAAGTGGTATTTGGCGTACCAGAATGCGCCGCTAAAACCAAATGGGCTGTACTGGCTGTATAAATGCCCCGAACCGCTCGTTGCACTGGGATTGATATCGGGATAGATATCGAGAATGTTCTGACCGCCAACAGTTACTGTTGAGTGGTCGGCAATGGTATAACTAACTTCGGCGTCCAGTACCCATTCGTCACCATAAACGAAGTCATCTTCTTGATCGTACCACGAACTGTAATACCGGAGGCGTCCCAGTACCTCAAGCATATCGTTCAACGGTTTGACTACCGTCAGATTCCCGCGGTGTTTGGGAAGACCCTCTTGCAATTCTCGAATCCTTTGAGCGCCCAGGGTCTCCAGATTGTGTTTGGTCACTTCGGTATTCGTCAAGTTATACGCCAGACTCAGCAGGCCATCACACCACACCGGAGCCGTGAGCACGACGTCAATACCCTGGGTTTTGGTGTCAAAGTCATTGACGAAAAATTTGAAATTTGTAATAAAATTCGCAGCCGTGATACCCGCCTTGAGCAGTTCATCGACTTCTGCTGGGGTCAGGGAGAAATTTTGTGAGAGCGTCAAGCGTCCCTTCACCAAAATGTGGAAATAGTCCACCGTAATATTGACAGGGGGAATACCGGTATCCACGGGAAAAACGGGAATTTCAAAAACAATACCAGCCGAGATATTGGTCGATTTTTCGGAATCGAGCGGTTCACCACCCTTGGATTCTGCAACGGGATTGTTTGACGGAATTGTGCCGTCATTTGTCAAATCACCGATTGTGGGATCGAAGATCGTGGATACGTTAAAGGCATTTTGTTGCCCCGGCGTGGGTGCTCTAAAGCCCGTGCTAAAACTGCCGCGCACTTTTGTATTCTCGTTAAGCCCGTAATTGGTCGCCAGCTTGAAGTTGGTCGTGGATCCAAAATCATCAAAATTTTCAAAGCGCAGTGCTGCGCCGAGCAACCAGTCTTCCTGCGGGATAAATTCGGCGTCACCATAAACCGCCCAGTTGGAGCGGCTCCAGGTGCCTGCGGCAATTTCGCCAAAGCCCGAGAACCCGTTGGACGCAACCGTAAATCCGTATTCTGCCAGCGGACCTTTAACCCAGGATTCTCGTTGCCCCTGTACGATTTCAAAATTTTCCGTGCGGTATTCAAGACCGGCGGCAAAGAAAAATTGCTCGCTAAACGGATAGGTGATATCGAAGTTGAAGTTGGTATCGGTCTGGATATAGGTTCCCGGATCAAAATACGGTGCATCTTCGTGACTTGGATCAACTTGTGGTCCATTGGGCCAGGGTTGGTTGGGACCCAAGGAGGAATTCACGGTATTGAAGATGAAGTAATCGGCTTCGTTGCGCCCATAAGACGCGCTGAGATCCCATGTCATCAGCCCTTGCGATCCCCTAATACCCGCCAGAAAGGCGCGGTCGTCCATAAACGCGCCAAATCGGGGTGTGAAGCCACCGGGGAAAAATTCCTGGAAGGTGAACCAATCGGGGTCGTCAAAAACGCGTTGTAAGGCTGCGGCATCCGGCTCACTGCAGCTAATGGCCACGATGAACTCCTGGGGAATTCTAAGACCAGTATCTTCGGACGGTTCGAGAACCTGTCTCAGATTGCCGGTGAGCAATGTTGCTACCAGATGCCCGTTTACGCCATCGACAATACCGAGTTCAGCAGCTTTGCCCGGATCATAATAAGTGGTGCCGTCGGACATCACTACAGGCCCCTTGAATACGCCACCTCGCGTATTGGGATTGCGGAAGTAGAAACCGCCTTCGACTTCTTTGCTGGCGTAATTCCCATGGCCGTATAATTTGACATTGTCGTTGATGTTTATGCCGTAGTTGACAAAGAATTTCAGGTCGTCTCTGATGTAGGGTTGTCCCCAAATTTGTGCGGGATTTTCCACACGGTTATTGCCCACGCGTATCAAACGCGCGGCATCGTCGCGTTGTACGGAACGGTCGGTTTCATCCTCGTTGCCATATTCCGCGCTGAAGTTGACCCAGGCATCTGGCGTACCCAGACCGATATTGCCGGCAAAAGCATAGGCGAAACCATCGCCTTGCTGAAAAATACCTGGCTTGACCTCAAAAGAACCGCCTTTGTAATTGTCTTTAAGCTCAAAATTCAACACGCCGGCAATGGCGTCAGAGCCGTACTGCGCAGACGCGCCATCGCGCAGGACTTCCACGCGCTTGATGGCAATAGAGGGGATGGGGGCTATGTCTGGCCCCTGGGCGCCGTCGGCAACACCATTGGTTATCCAGTGAATAACAGCGGCGCGATGGCGGCGTTTGCCATTGATGAGGACCAGCGTGTGGTCGGGAGCCAAGCCTCGCATGCTGGGCGGTCGCACGACGGTGGAGGCATCGCTAATCGGGTTTGTATTCACGTTGTAGGATGGCACCATATCTCTCAGGAGATTTTGTACATCCGTATCGCCTTGCTTGACAAAATCTTCACCGGTAACAACATCGATGGGCACTGCGGATTCCGCTACAGAACGCGGTTGTGCGCGTGAACCGATAACCACCAATTCTTCGAGGATCACCACTTCTTCGAGGATGTCAGTGAGTGGGGGTAAGGTAGCTGTTGTGTCCGCGCTTTCGGTACGCGGCTTTTCCTCTTCCTGTGATATGGCAATCCCGCTCATTGCGAGTAGAACAGCAATGCCAAGGACGAGGGAATTAAAATGCGTCTTAGATTTCATAAAAAAACTCCTTTGAGAAAATGGAGGAGAAGTGTGATGTGCGGGAAAATGAGGGAGAAACGAGGTTTTACATTTTAAAGCGGTCCGAGTATAAAATAACTTTATATATATCATGCGTCAACACATATTTTAACGGCAGATGTAAATGTGTGCATATGTCAATTTGCAATTAAGGGCTTATTTATATATATTTTTCCCTTTCATGTGTGAGATGAAAGACCCGCCAGATTTAATTGAAGGAGGTTGCGTTTTGAAGTCCAGTTATGTAAATAAAGACCTTGAGGAAACCAGACGCCTACTTACGCGGGTGAGGCAGGGTGGCAAGCGGGGCAAAAAGGCGCGTAAGAAATTGGAAGCCAAAGGCATCAGATATTACACATCTGAAGAAGCCGAAAGTCTCGGTATTGAGTAAAAAAAAGGCGTGTGAAAGCGGCTTTTTTGCTATGAATGACTCTGGAATCATCCTTACAGGCGGTGAAAGCAGGCGAATGGGCACCCCCAAGTATAGCTTGCCTTTTGGCGATGAAACCCTGCTTCAGCGAAGTATAAGAAATCTGAGAGGATCTGTTTATCCAATTGCGGTCGTGGGTGCGCCCGGACAAAACTTGCCAGACATACCCCATGTTTTATCTATATGTGATCCCGTTGCCAATCAAGGTCCATTAATGGGACTCATGGCAGGATTAAAACATGTCGAAGGCGTCTCTGAATGGGCATTGGGAACAGGTTGTGACATGCCATTTATCAGCAATGAATTGATCCAATGCCTCAAATCGCACAGGACAACAGATTCAGAGATCGTCATTCCCTGTATAAATGGGCAGTTTTATCCTTTGTGCGCGCTTTATCGAACTGCTCTCTGGCGAAAGGCCGAATTGCTACTCGAAAAAGGGGAACGACGGCTTTTGACATTGGTCGATGTATGCCGCGTTCAGACCGTTGAACAAGACGCACTCGCACGGATTGATCCCGATCTACGATTTCTGATGAATATCAATACGCCTCAATGTTATCAAAGTGCCCTTGAATTGGCTGGTTTGCGGCAGTGAGGTTAGGCGGATAGCTGACCGCTGTTGACGACATTCTTTTTTCGCTTATATTGCCGAGTATCCATTTACTCATCACCAAGGAGTTATCACAATGGCTATTGAAGACAAAACCCTACTGACTGAAGATGAGATTCGCGCAGAGGTTGCCGATCTCGAAGGGTGGGAATATTTGGAAGACACAAAAGAATT
This sequence comes from Gemmatimonadota bacterium, assembly GCA_009838845.1. Classification (NCBI taxonomy): domain Bacteria; kingdom Pseudomonadati; phylum Gemmatimonadota; species Gemmatimonadota bacterium. The sequence continues at coordinate 4,086 of VXRD01000052.1, forward strand.
GCAACGCGTTTGGCATTTTGAGAAATTTGTGCCGACTATGGCTTTTGTACGCAGGCTGACAGAGATTATGGATGAAAATAATCACCATTCGGATATCGGCCTCAACAGCCGAACAAAAACCCTCACAGTGACGGTGACGACCCACAGCGAAAATGCTGTTACCCGCGCAGATCTCGACTTTGCCGGAGCGGTAAATAGAGGGTAAAGTTCAGCAAAACAAGCAATTTGGAGGTGGGATGAAGGTGAATGTCAATATTCAGCCTGGCGATCTAAAAGCCAGGCTGAATCGTTTTTTTGAACTGGCTGCACAGAAAATTCGCAGTATCGATTCGACGTGGGATCCAGGCCAGGGGACGCCGGTATTTACAGCAGGTGGCAAATACACCACGCGCGGATGGACCGAATGGACGCAGGGATTTCAATTTGGATGCGCCATTCTGGGATATGAAATTACGGGGGAGAAAGACCTGCTACAGATTGGGCGCAAGGGCACGCTCGATCGCATGGCGTCTCATGTGACGCATATAGGAGTACACGATCACGGTTTTAACAATGTATCGACCTATGGCAATTTGCGGCGATTAATGCGAGAAGGTATAATTCCAGAAAATGAATGGGAGCAGCACTTTTATGAACTCGCGCTCAAAGCATCTGGCGCTGTTCAGGCTGCTCGCTGGACGACCATTGGCGATGGGAAAGGGTATATTCATTCATTTAATGGACCACACTCCCTGTTTTCAGACACGATCAGGTCGTGTCGCGCATTGGCTGTGGCACACGATCTCGGTCACGTTTTGATGGGGGAGAATGACCTCGCAATTTCGCTGCTCGAGCGCTTGATCCACCACGCCGAGACGACCGCGCAGTTCAATGTGTATTACGGCGAAGGGCGCGATCGATACGATGTGCGGGGACGGGTTGTACACGAGTCCATTTTTAATGTCAACGACGGTAATTACCGCTGCCCGAGTACGCAGCAGGGTTATTCACCGTTTTCGACGTGGACCCGGGGGTTAGCCTGGATTGTGACGGGCTATGCCGAATTGCTCGAATATGTGGAGCACCTGTCAGATGACGCGCTCGATCTTTACGGTGGCAGGGATGCGATCAATGGCTGGATGCTCAAAGCGGCCTGTGCAACAGCAGATTATTATATCGATAGTATCACATCTACCGATGGTATTCCGTTATGGGATGCGGGCGCGCCGGGCTTGATTGAGGGTTATGGCGATAAAATATCGGATCCCTACAATACAAGCGAACCCGTGGATAGTTCTGCTGCTGCCATTGCAGCGCAAGGGCTTTACCGTTTGGGCAAATATATGGACGATGCGCGTTATCGGCAGGCGGCACTAACCGTGGCCCATACGCTATTTGATGCACCCTATTTGTCCGAAGACGAAGAACACCAGGGTCTTATTCTCCATTCTATTTATCACAATCCCAATGGGTGGGACTATGTGCCCGGTGGGCAAAAAGTCGCATGCGGAGAGTCTTCGATGTGGGGAGATTATCACGCGATGGAATTGGCGGTTTTGCTCCAGCGGGAGATGGATAACGCGCCGTATCTGACGTTTTTTGATCAATGAATAAAGTCATTGCCTTGATAATCGGCCTCTTATTCGCTGGATTCGCGTCTCAAAGTGGAGCCGAGACATTTAATTATACACCGCTCAACCGCACGCTCGGTCGCGTTGTAAATGCACAGGGGCGCGTGGATTACGAGGCTGTAAAAACAGATGCGGATTTGCGGGCTTTTGTAGATCAACTCGCGCAGATCAGTCCGAATACGCATCCCGCGCTTTTTCCCAGCCGCGCAGACAGTCTTGCTTTCTGGATCAATGCGTACAATGCCTGTGTACTTGCGGGAGTCGCAAAAGCCTATCCCATTTCTTCTGTCACAGAAATCGCGCCTGCTTTTGGCTTTTTTAAGAAATACCGATTTGTCGTTGGCGGGCGTCGGTTCACATTGGACCAAATTGAACACGAGATTATTCGCCCGCAGTTTGCCGATCCGCGCATTCACGCTGCAATCAATTGCGCGGCAGTGAGTTGTCCGCGTCTTCTAAATAAAGTATTTACGCCCGATGAATTGGATGACCAACTCAATGCGGTTATGCGAGACATGATTCGCAACCCGATGCACGTTCAGATTGATCGGCAGACGGGAGTTGTGAGTCTATCTGCGATTTTCGATTGGTTTTCCTCTGATTTTACATCCTATGTGCAAGCGCATGAGGTCGGTGAGACTGTGTTGGATTATATCTCTTTGTTTTTGTCGAAAGACGATACCCTGTATTTACAAAATCACCCCGATCTTCAAATTGTGTTTTTAGATTACGATTGGTCTTTGAATAGCCAGGAAAAATGAGTACCTCAGATATACAAGTGTCTTTGGGCGCTTACCAGTCCGCCGTTGATCGCGCTTTGAAAACATGGTCGGCAAATGGCAATACAGCACGGCTGTGGCACGGCGATGCCACACTCTGGTCGGGGGCAGACGAGGCAAACTGGCTGGGATGGCTCAATATCGCGCCTCAAATGCGCGATCAGGTAGATGCCCTATGCGCTTTTGCACAGCAGGTACGCGATAGGGGGATAACGGATATCCTGCTTTTGGGAATGGGCGGTAGCAGTTTGTGCCCCGAAGTGCTGGCGATGACTTTTGGCTGTCGGGAGAATTGGCCCAGGTTGCATGTGCTGGACTCTACAGTTCCCGCGCAGGTGCAGCGGTTTGCCGATGCCGTAAATTTAGAGACGACACTTTGCATTGTCGCCAGCAAATCTGGAACGACAACCGAACCCCACGCATTTTGCGAGTTCTTCTGGGCAAAAATGCAGGGAACTATTGGCGATACAGCGGGTCAACATTTTATAGCTATTACAGATCCGGGTTCTGATCTGGAGACGCTTGCCAGAGAACGGGGCTTTCTATCTGTGTTTCACGGTTTGCCAGAGATTGGCGGCAGGTTTTCTGCGCTTTCAAATTTTGGGATGGTGCCCGCGGCGTTGATCGGCATTGATGTGCGAGGATTATTAGTACGCGCAGTGGCGATGGGAAATCGGTGCAAAATATCAGATGACCAGAACCCCGGCCTTTTGCTGGGCCTTTTGCTGGGTGAGTTGGCAAAAGCCGGGCGAGATAAAGTGACGCTTGTAACGTCTCCTAAATTGTGGGGCTTGGGGGCATGGTTGGAGCAACTTTTAGCCGAAAGCACGGGGAAAAAGGGTCTGGGTCTCATACCTGTTGATTTAGAGGCGGTTGCTGAGTCCGATATGTATGGTGAAGATCGAATATTTGTCTATATTCGACTGAAGGACGATGCGGACGCTGGACAGGATGTGGATATAGAAAATCTGAGAGAGGCTCAGTTTCCAGTTATTCAGATCGATGTGGCAGAGCCATTAGACCTGGGAGCAGAGTTTTTCAGGTGGGAATACGCAACCGTGGTCGCTGGCGCGGTTTTGGATATCAATCCCTTTGACCAACCCAATGTGCAGGAGAGCAAAGATTTTACGGCAGAATTGACACAGGCTTATGAAAAAGAGGGCGTATTGCCAGTTCAAAAGCCGTTTTTTGTAGATGATGACGTCGTGGTTTATGCCGATGAGGCCAATGCACAGACGTTGGGAACAATTGAGAACCTCAATAGTTGTATTGCTGGGCTACTCAATCAGATTCGGACGGGTGATTATGTCGCTTTGTGCGCTTATCTCGATATGAATGAAGATAATATCACCGCTTTACAGGCTCTAAGGCATTGGATACGCAATGTATATCGGGTGGCTACTACATTGGGATTTGGTCCGCGATTCTTGCATTCTACGGGACAGTTGCACAAGGGAGGACCAAATAATGTGGTGGTTGTGCAACTGACAAGCGACGATGTGACAGATGTAGATATTCCGGGACGTGCGTTCTCTTTTGGCGTACTCAAACAAGCACAGGCTCTCGGCGATGCCCGTGCGCTTTCGAGTCGAAATAGACGGGCGATTCGCATTCATTTTAAAAAAGATATAATTGCTGGCATCCATCGGGTGAAGCAAGCGGTTAGAGAGGATTGAATATGGCACTGGCAGCGATGGATTTGATGCAAATTGTGGGCGACGATTACAAGACTGATTTTGCGAGCAAGCTTCGCGATGAACAATTGGAACTCACGCGCAATCGATTGGATATTTTGCAGGTCAATGTCGGCAAATTGTGCAATCAAGCGTGTCATCACTGTCATGTGGATGCCAGCCCGATCCGCACAGAGATCATGACCCGAGAGACCATTAATCGCATCCTGTCATTTCTCGATACATCCGATATTCAGACGGTTGACATAACGGGTGGCGCACCTGAATTGATTCCAGATTTTCGCTATTTTGTCGAACAAATACGCGAGCAAGGTCGTCGCGTGATGGTGCGCTGCAATTTAACCGTGATTTTTGAACCCGGACAAGAAGACTTACCTGAATTTTATCGCGAGCACGAAGTTGCATTGGTGTGTTCGCTGCCGTGTTATCTCGAAGAAAATGTGGATGAACAACGCGGGCGCGGTGTTTTTACCAAAAGCATACGGGCATTGCAGATTCTCAACAAAATTGGATATGGGCGTCCTGGCACGGGCTTGGAACTCGATCTGGTCTATAATCCTGTCGGCGCGTCTTTGCCCCCTCCGCAGACCGAACTCGAAGCCGATTACAAAGAAGAGCTAAAAGCCCGCTACAATATCGATTTTAATAAGCTCTACACCATTACCAATATGCCCATTAGCCGGTTTGAAGAATTTCTAAAACGCAGGGGCATTTACGACAGCTATATGCAGACTTTGCAGGATAATTTTAATCCGCATACAGTCGATAATTTGATGTGTCGTTCTCTAATTAGCGTTGGATGGCAGGGCGAGGTTTACGATTGTGATTTTAATCAAATGCTCGATATGCATTCTTTTGGGCGCGAAGTCAAACTCTGGGAACTGTCCGTTGAAGATCTGATTGGATGCAATGTGTGGGTGCGAGACCACTGCTTTGGATGCACTGCGGGTGCGGGAAGCAGTTGTGGGGGAGAGCTTGTGTAGGAAGATGTACAACTGGTCGCAGTCCAGACCAGTTCACGATGAAGTGTGAAGGACCACTAAAACTCAATCGCTGCAAGAGGGCACCGAGATAGGTGCCTTTTTATTTTATATTTAGTGCTATACGCTGTGTTTGTGGTGACAGGCATCGCGTGCTGTCGCATGCTTGATATGTGAGTAATAGCGAGAGGGTTTGTGGTCGGGTTTTGAATGATAGAGTGAGGGGTACATTGAGACTGTCTATATAAACGGCAATGGCGCGCTCAGCAAAGGGGAATTGTAAATCCTCGGCTTGTGGATAGTCGATTTGGGTGATTTCGGCAATATCCGTATCCAGTGAGAGGCGCGTGGGGATCAAATAATCGTCGGTGGGATTAGATGCTTGAATATGCCAGCCTGAAGCGATAACCAGGCGTACGTTCACTTTGAGGGTATTCGCGCTATCGGGGGGCAAGGTTGTCGCGGACGCAGTGACGAGGCTATCGGGTGAAAGCGTTGCGATGGGAGAGGATGTCATCATTGTGCCGTGAATAAAGTGCAGGAGCGCGCCCGGCGTATTCTCTGCGAGGGGAGCAAAGCTGTTGGTGAGTGCGAGCGCGCGTTGGGCATACAAGGGGTTCTGTGTCAATGTCCGAAGTTCCCACAAAACGTGCAGGGCAACGGCATTGCCAGAAGGCAGGGCACTGTCGTAAAAGCTCTTGGTACGCACAATCATCTCATTTTGATTCTGCGTAAAAAAAAAGCCGCCACTAAGGGTATCCCAAAATGCGGTGTGCATTCGTTCTGAAAGCGATAGAGCGTCCTGGAGGTAGCGGGCAGAATGCGTTGCGCGGTAGAGATGGAGGAGGCCGTCGATTAAAAAAGCGTAATCTTCCTGATAGGCTTCGCCTTTGCGCTGTCCTTCGCGGTAGATGCGATACAGGTCGCCGTTTGCGTTGCGGAGATTGTCGCGGATAAAATCGGCGGCTTTTTGTGCGACCTTCAAGTATCCGGGATGACCGAGGACTTCATAGGCACGGGCATACGCCCCGATCATGAGGCCATTCCACGCTGTGATAATTTTGTCGTCGAGGAGGGGGCGGATGCGTTGGCTACGAGCGTTCAGTAGTTTTTCTTTAAGTGGAGACAGACGCGCGTGCAGGGTTGCGGTGTCAGTTTGATGGCGGACTGATAGCGCACTGTCTGTATCGGCTTTATAGATGACGCTGGCCGAACCTTCGGGCATGGGCGCGAGCGCGTAACACGAGAGAAAGAAGTCGGCATCTTTCTTGAGAGTTTGACGAATCTCTTGCTCTGTCCAAGTATAATACGCGCCTTCTTCTGCTTCGGTTTCTGCGTCAATAGCAGAGTAAAATCCGCCTTTAGAGTCTGTCATTTCACGTGAGACAAAGTCCAGAATTTCCTCTGCCGCAATGCGATAGGCCGTTTTATTGGTGATCTGATAAGCACGGAGAAAGTTGTGGGTAAGGAGGGCCTGGTTGTAGAGCATTTTTTCAAAGTGCGGCACGCGCCATTGTGCATCTGTCGCATAGCGATGAAAACCACCTCCGAGGTGATCGCGGATGCCGCCCAGTGCTATGTGATCCAGTGTTTGCCCGACCATAGCGAGATATTTTGCCTGAGGATTTTGCCGATATGCCGTCAGTAACAGGTTGAGCGCGTGATCGGGTGGAAATTTTGGGGCTGTGCCCAAACCGCCGTTGACGGGATCAAAGCGATTTTCTATGTGGTCAATCGCCTTGCCAATCAGGTCTCTTTCCACTTTCTCTGAAGCGGTGCCTGTCGTGTGAATGCGCGCGATGGATTGCGATATCTGATCGGCCTGCTTTTCGAGTTCCTGTCTCTTTTCCTGCCAGGCAACATGCAGTGCTTGAATCACGCGCGGAAAGCCCGGACGCCCATGCGAATCTTCGGGAGGAAAGTACGTACCGGCAAAAAAGGGTTTGAGATCTGGCGTGAGAAAAACAGAGTTGGGCCATCCGCCGTGCCCGGTCATGAGTTGGGTAGCCGTCATGTAAATTTCGTCGATATCGGGACGTTCTTCTCGGTCAACCTTGATGTTGACAAAAAACTGATTCATTAAGTGGGCAATATCCGGATCTGAAAATACCAGCCGTTCCATGACATGGCACCAATAGCAACTCGAATATCCCACGGATAGAAAAATCGGTTTGTCCTCACGACGCGCTTTTGCGAGTGCTTCTTCACCCCAGGGATACCAATCAACGGGATTGTGTGCATGAAGGCGCAAATAGGGACTGAGTTCTCGGCTGAGGCGATTTTGCGTGGGGGTGGGGGCGGAGGGATTTTTTGAAGAATAAACACCCCACCAATAACCCGCAGCAATAGCGAGAAGAATGATGGGGATGAATAGGAGGCGTTTGGCGATTGCCATGTCATAAGCCTCTCAAGCAGCAAACGCGCGTTTGATTTTGGCGACAGCTGTTAAAATATCGTCCATATCTTCCCGTTCTCCCAGCAGCATATTTTGCAAGAACCAGACACTGGAGGCGCATATTGCTTCCACATGGGGACACGGCAAACGGCGAATCAGGTGTGGATGTCTGTCCATCACGGTTTTGAGGCCGCCTTCATCGGTTAAGGGCCGCTGATAGCCCGGCGTGCAGGGAATGCCTTCGGCCTGTAAAGCCGCGATAAATTCGTCGCGTATTTTCCCTCCAAATGCCTCGCTGTTGTAGCGCATCATATACAGATGATAGCCGTGCTGCGTGACCCAGGGATGCCATCGGGGTGGTTCCAGTCCGCCAATTTCGTCCAGGCCCTTGCTGAGATAAGCCGCATTTTTATTGCGTAAGTCGATTTGAGGTTCGAGTTTGGGGAGCCGTTTTAACAGAATGCCTGCCAGATACTCAGAGGTGCGATAATTCCAACCCAGGCGGGGATATTCCCATCGCTCACCTCCAGGTCGCCGCCCTACATCTCGGAATGCCCATGCCCGATCTCTAAGGTCTCGATCATTGGTGAGAAGACACCCGCCTTCGCCCGAGGTCAAGTTTTTGCTCGACTGAAAGCTGAATGCGCCCACATGGCCTAAAGAACCTACTTTGCGGCCTTTGTGCTCGGCGCCGTGCGCTTGAGCGCAGTCTTCGATGACTTTGAGGTTGTGTTTACTCGCAATGTCATTGAGTGCATCCATATCGGCCGGGTGTCCCCCCAGGTGAACGGGAAGGAGCGCAACGGTCTGATCTGTGATGGCAGCTTCGACAGCTTCTGGCGACATGGTAAAACTCACCGGATCAATATCGACCAGAGCCAGAGAGCACCGCACCGAGAGGGGCGCACTTGCAGTCGCAATAAAAGTGTAATTGGGAATGATGACTTCGCCGCCATCGACGAGGCCATCGAGGTCGAGTGCGGCGGATAATCCAGCCGCAATAGATGTGGTACCGCTGGGCATCATCACGCCATAAGCCGCATCGCAATAGGCGGCAAATGCCTGACCAAAGCGGTGCCCCACAGGTGCGGGGAGACCTTCGGTTTGATCGAGATAGACTTCTTTGAGGATGGGAACGATTTCTTCTTCCCATTCTCGTTCTGTGTTATCCGGCCATGTCGGCCACTGCGACGCTTCGGTATCGCGCACGGGAACACCACCATCTATTGCGAGTGTTTCTGACATGTAAAGCTCCTTAGTTGGGCAGTGGAGACTACGCGCCTTGACCCGTAGTCAGGCGGGATGTATATTTAATTTGCAATCCAATTCAAGGTACGATTTATAGATTGATTGTCAAGTTATCAAGAGAGGATGATTGACGATGAACCTCGCAGGAATGTTGATGCAAAAAGTTGAGGGCGAAGTCCGTTTTGATAAGATGTCGCGCATTCTTTACAGCACTGATGCAAGCATGTATCAAATTGAACCCGTTGGCGTTGTTTTGCCCAAACACCAGCAGGATGTTTTGCATGTCATCAATCTCGCCAATGAACACGAGGCCCCGATCATTCCCCGAGGCGGTGGCACCGGGCTTGCCGGCGGCGTGGTGGGAAGCGGTATTGTGATGGATATGTCGAAATACATGAATCGCATTCTCGACTTCAATGCCGAAGAAGGTTGGGTCAGGGTCGAGCCTGGCGTGATACTCGATGAACTCAATGCATTTCTCAAACCGCACGGATTGCAATTTGCGCCCGATGTGGCGACCAGCAGCCGCGCGACAATCGGGGGTATGGTGGCCAATAATTCTGCGGGCGCGCATTCGGTTATTTACGGTAAGACCATAGATCACGTTTTAGAACTCGATTTGGTCTTGTCCGATGGTACAGAAATAATGGTGGGGGAGTTAGACGAGCCTGCTGTGCAACAAAAATGCGAGCAACAAGACCTCGAAGGTCAGACGTATCGGGAGGTAATCCGCATAGCGAGAGAGAATGCGGAAGAAATTGAGCGGCGATATCCCAAAATTTTGCGGCGAGTCGGCGGATACAATCTCGATGAATTTATCAAAAAACAACCTTTTAATCTCGCGCGCATGGTCATTGGGTCTGAGGGGACTCTGGCGACCGTTGTCGGGGCAAAGCTCAAGGTAATTCCACTGCCGCAGGCAAAGGCGCTGGGCATTGTTCAATTTAACGACCTGATTGCGTCTATGAAGGCTGTTGCGCCGATTTTAGAAACGGCTCCGGCCGCAGTAGAGCTGATAGATAAGATGATTCTCGATCAGACCAAAGGTTCTATGGAACTGTCCAGAATGCGTTCGTGGGTACAGGGGGATCCAGAAGCTGTGCTGGCGGTTGAATACTACGGAGATTCAGTAGGTGAACTGGCCTCTAAGCTGGACGAACTCGAAGCGCTGTTGGGCAATCAGAATCTCGAATATACTTTTTCTCGTGCTGTTTCCGATGCCGAACAGGCCAATGTTTGGAATGTGCGCAAGGCAGGGCTGGGTTTGCTCATGGGCGTAAAAGGCGATTCCAAACCCATTGCTTTTGTCGAAGACGCCGCGGTTCCACCGGAAAGGCTACCCGATTATATTTCCGAGTTTGGCGCGCTGGTGAAATCTCTCAACACGCGTGCGGGTTATTATGCACACGCCAGTGTGGGTTTGCTACACGTTCGGCCGATGGTCAATCTCAAAGAGGCCGACGAGATCGCCAAAATGCGATTTATCGCTGAATCTGTACGCGATCTGGTAATGAAATACGGCGGTGCAGTGAGCGGAGAACACGGCGATGGCCTGGTTCGGAGTTGTTGGAACGAAACGTTCTTTGGCACGACGCTTTACGAGGCTTTTCGGGAGGTCAAACGCGCTTTTGACCCCAAAGGGCTGATGAATCCCGGCAAAATTGTCGATGCGCCGATGATGACCGAAAATTTGCGTTATGGGGCAGATTATCGCACGCACGAGATAAATACCCACTTCGATTTTTCTGCCGATGGGGGATTTCACCGCGCTGTTGAAATGTGCAATGGAGTGGGTGAGTGTCGCAAAAAGCTGGTGGGCACGATGTGTCCGTCTTATATGGCAACGCTGGAAGAAGAACATTCGACGCGCGGGCGGGCAAACGCGCTTCGAGCGGCGATTTCGGGACGGTGGGAAGGCGGGCTTACGGATCATCGCATCAATGATGTGCTCGCGCTTTGTCTGGAATGTAAGGCATGCAAAGCCGAGTGCCCATCCAATGTGGATATGGCAAAAATTAAGTATGAATTTAAGGCGCATTATTACGCCAAACACGGACGGCCATTGCGATCTCTTTTATTTGGCAATGTGGAATTGATGGGCAAACTCGGATGCCTCGTTGCCCCCCTTGCCAATCGTCTGTCCAGGACGGGTATTTCAAAGTGGATGATGAAACGCCTCGGGATCGCGCCTGCGCGGTCACTGCCGCCATTTGCTCGTCAGACATTTACACACTGGTTCGCCAGTCGCAATGCGCCTTCAAAAAATAAACGCGTTGTGTTTTTTGCCGATACGTATATGATCTACAACTATCCCGAAATTGGCAAGGCAGCCACGGCCTTGTTTGAAGCAGCGGGTTATGAGGTGATTTTGGCCGTAAAGCGATGTTGTGGCCGGCCGATGCTTTCGAGCGGTTATATCGACCGCGTAAAAGAAAACGCCCTGTTTAATATTGAAAATCTCTATCAATATACCGAGCAGGGGTATCCCATTGTGGGATTTGAACCGTCGTGTGTCTCGATGTTCACGGATGAATACGGCGATTTAATTGACGATCCGCGCGTGCGTGCCGTAGCCGACAATATTTATACCTTCGAAGCATTTGTGCAGACGTTTTCCGAACGGGGTGAATTTTCCGTGCCATTTACCGATCTGAAAAAAGACATCTTGCTCCACGGCCACTGCCACCAGAAGGCTCTTTGGGGGATAGGACCGTCTGAGGCTGCGTTGGGAATGCCCGAGGGCTTTTCCGTGACGCCCATTCAGTCGGGTTGTTGCGGCATGGCGGGTTCTTTCGGCTATGAAGCCGAGCACTACGACGTATCGCTCAAAGTGGGCGAGTCGCGGCTGCTTCAGGTGGTTCGCGACGCAGATGACACAACCGAGATTGCCGCAGCGGGGTTGTCGTGCAGGCAGCAGATTGCACACGCTACAGGTCGCACTGCCCGTCATCCCGCTGAGGTATTAGCAGACGCCCTGGATAAGGGCGATGGGTAATATCAAGCGCATTCGCGTGATAATCAGCGGACGGGTTCAGGGCGTTGGGTTCCGCTATTTCACACAGCGAGAAGGCGAGCGCCACGGGCTGGTCGGATGGGTAAAAAATTTATCCAATGGCGATGTTGAGGCTGAAGCAGAGGGGGATGAAGCTCACGTTGATGCATTTGTAGAAGTGATAAGACGAGGACCTCCTGCGTCTCGCGTCCTGGATTTTAAGATCGCCGAGATACCTGCGAACCACAGGGATGCTGCGTTTGATATAACGTTTTTTTAATAAATTTTAGGGGAGAAAATAGTGGACTTAAAAGAATTTATTCGCGAGGTGCCGGACTTTCCCAAAGCGGGTATCTTGTTCAAAGATATTACGACTCTGATTGCCGATGCGGACGCGCTTCGCGCATCGATAGAAAAACTCGCACAACCCTATCGCAATGGGGCTGTCGATCTCGTTGTGGGAATTGAGTCGCGTGGATTTATTTTTGGTACCGCACTCGCGCGAGAACTCGGTGTGGGCTTTGTGCCGATCCGCAAACCCGGCAAGCTACCGGCAGACGCGATCTCTGCGGAATACGAATTGGAATACGGAACAGATAAGATTGAGATCCATACAGACGCAATCGCCAAAGGACAAAAGGTCGCTATTGTGGATGATTTACTCGCAACTGGTGGCACAATGGCTGCTGCGTGTCAGCTCGTATCTGAACTCAAAGGGAAAATCGTCGGTATCTCTTTTGTCATTGAGCTGGACTTTTTAAACGGACGAGAAAAACTCGAAAATTGGCCCATTCACACGCTGATTCACTATTGATATTATGTGCCCCTGTAGCTCAGAGGATAGAGTAGCGGATTCCTAATCCGTTGGCCGCAGGTTCGAGTCCTGCCAGGGGCACTTAAAAAAATACATGTCCACACAGCTAAGGATTGACAGATGAAACGCGTTCTGACCATCTCCAAATTTGATCCAAACGAGAAAGCGTGCGATCATGCGCGACATCAAATGGAACAGGAATTTCAGGAGCGTGTCGTAAAGATAGAGCCTCCAAAACGTCACTTCGTATTTCTGATTGCACCTGACGGTTCTATGCTCGGCCTTGATGAAAGTAACGAACTCGCCTTGCACGACGAAGCCGACGATCGTGTGATCTGGGATCGCACACCAGAAGGCATAAAGCACGTGGCAACCGGTAAAGATGTATCCACAGATATCGATGAGGATGTCTGCACATTGTCTGTCGGTTCAGACGAGATGACCTTCACCACCTATCACGGCCCTGAAAAATTGCCGTCTGAATATCTCGAACACTTAAAGCGCGAAGGGTGGGTCTGTCTGACCTGTATTCTGCCGCCAGACATTTTAGAAGATATGGAACGCGTCGCCGGTACAGATCGTTACGAACACCTGGAAATGAACACCGACATACCCAGGATCTGTCAGAGTGTCTCTGTTGCCAGAGCAACCATTGAGCCCATCTCCATTTGGTTGGCCAGGCAGTATATGGGATCCCCCGATTTACACCTCTCGCATCCACCCGGTTTTAGAATCGAGTACCCGGATGATGGCAAAAGAAAACTGGGCGGTTGGCACTCTGATTTTCCCTATTCGGCGTCAACCGGTGGCAATGAGCCTCCCGACAGAAAGGGCCCCATTAAGGCCATGCAACGCAATGTCTGTGTGTCTGACTTTACCAAGATTCGCGGTGCAACAGCATTTAAACTGGGCTCACATCTATCAGACACACCCCCACCACCAGAGTGGAACGACACACAAGCGAGTCGCTTTCCCTATCACGGCCCTGAAGTCGATGTGATAGAAGCGCCCGGTGGTAGCGTCATCCTCTACGATGCCAGGATGTGGCATCGAGCAGGCATCAACCGCAGCCAGCAGAAAAGAGCTGCAATGCTACAATCGTTCCAAGCACCAGATGTTCTACCCAAAAACGACACCACAGCCACGTATGAACGCCTCGTGGAGAGTCCCATTTTCAATGAACTAAATGATAGAGAACAGAAGGATATAACAGCACTGCTGACCAACAAGCCAACAATCGCCTGAGGTTATTATACTTCAGGACAAACAATCTAAGGACATGCCATGCAAGTAGGAATAATGTCAGGTACCTTCGCCCGACCCTCTCTTGAGGAATCACTCGATACCATACTTGAGCACGACCTCAGGCATCTTCAATTCAATCTGGGAACACTCAATGTGGAAGGTTCGCTATCTGATAAACTCGCCAAAGCACCTGTAGCGCGAGCCGAAATCGAAAAACGTGGCATGGTCATCTCTGCTCTGGGTGGCCCAGCCAATATGGTTGACCCTAACGAAGAAAAGCGTCAAGAAGCGATCGAGCGCCTCAAATCGCTCATCGGGACGTGTGACGCAATAGGCACCTCAGTAATCGCCACCTGCACTGGCTCTCGCGATCCCGAAAACATGTGGAAGAAACATCCAGACAATGAATCCGACGAAGCCTGGCAGGTCCTCCTCAGTACTTTAGAACAGGTTCTACCCGTTGCCGAAGCAGCTGGCGTCACCATCGCCTTTGAACCCGAGATAAACAATGTCGCCAGCACCGTGCATAAAAGCCGAAAACTGATTGACGAAGTGCGTTCACCAAATCTGAAAGTTGTGATGGATGCGGCCAACATTTTTGGCGCAAATGATTTGCCTCGTATGAAGGAGGTCTTAGACGAGGCTTTCGATCTTTTAGGTGATCACATTGCCATTGCCCATGGCAAGGATCTTGATCACGGCGGCGATGCAGGGCATCTTGCCGCAGGCACCGGCAAACTCGATTACGCGCATTACGTCTCGTTACTCTGTGCACTTCCCTTCGACGTGTCGGTCATTCTGCATGGTCTCAAAGAAGATCAGGTAGATGAAAGTGTGGCGATGCTCCGAGGCCATGCCGCAGCACATCAATAAGAAAAATATATGAAAGCCAAACTCGCCATCGTCGGTTGCGGAAACCCAGCGCAAAAATGGCATCTGCCAACCCTGCACATCCTCGCCAAACATGGCGAACTCGATTTTGTCGCGCTCTGCGACATGAATGAGCCGTTCGAGGTTGCAGAAAATTACTTTCGTATGCCAAAACAGCGCATGATCATCAAACTCATTAAAGAAGGCATTCTGGGTGATATCGTGCGTGTGTACTTCATAGAGCCCAAACGACAGGACCCCTTTGAGCCAACCGTGACACATAAGGGTTTGGGTCGCCCAATCTCAGGCTTTGGGCGCACATCAGGCATGTGCCTGGACATGGGCGCACATCTGTTGTCATAGTTGCGTTTGTACGCGCAAAGCGAACCTGTTCAGATTGCGGGAACAGTGAGAAAATACCGCTCAGACCCCAAAAGCATCCACGAAGACTGGGCACATGCGCTCATCGATTTTGAAAGCGGTGCCGTGGGCATCTATGAAACATCACGACTTGGTGAAGCACAAAAGTACTGCCAGATTACCGGCACCCTTGGCAACATTCTCGACAATGACTACTTCGGTCCAGAAATCCCTCTACGCTCGCTGATTGGCGAAGAGATGCAAGACATTCCTGTCGAAACCTTGCGTCGCAATATCGACGGCGTGGATGTACTCCAACGCATCATCGTACACACCGATCCAAAGATCGTTTATGAAAATCCATTCCGCGACTACCCCATCGACGACTGGTGTGTTGGTCACGCTTCCGAAATCATGAGCCTCGCCAACACGGCGTTAAACGACGAGCCTCCCGAATACGGTCTCGGCGGTCGCAAAGACGTTGAAATGACGATGGCAATTTATGAATCTTCCCTCAACAACATGACCCCCATTGAGTTGCCCATCAAAGACATGACCTCATACGAGCAAATGGTTCACGAAGATTATCGCGAAAAATTCAGTCGCCCTATCGACCAGTTCTAAGCAGGTGTTAGAAGGCGTTTACAGGAGTTGTAATGGCCAACCAAAAACCACTGAATTTCATATTTTTTCAGCCCGACGAAATGCGAGCCGAAAGTCTGGCATGTTATGGTCATCCATTGATCAAAACCCCAAATTACGATCGCCTCGCAGCAGAAGGTGTTCGCTTTGATCAATGCCATGTGCAAAATGCCCAGTGTACGCCTTCCAGAGTTTCGATGATGACGGGGCTTTATCCTCACTGTGCCGGACATCGCTCCATGTGGCATCTGATAAGGCCTCACGAACCCCATCTTTTTAAATATCTCCATGAAGCTGGCTACGACATTCACTGGTTTGGCAAAAACGATATGCTTGCACCAGGAAGTTTGTCCTGCATCAAAGAATATTATGAACACAAAGACGACAAAAGAAAGAACCGCTGGAAAAGCGGCGACAAAGAATTCTACAGCTTTGACTATCTGCCCTTAGACTGCGAAAGAGAAGAGGTTGCCGACTATGTGAAAGTCAAATCGGGAATCGATTTTTTGCGCAATCGCAATGACGATGACAATCCCTTCTTTTTATTTTTGCCACTTCTCCAACCCCATCCAAGTTATACCACCCACCCTGATTTTTACGACATGTATGATCCCAAAGATATACCAGATTTGCGACCTCCAGACCTGGACAAAAAACCAGATTTCTACACGCTCATCAGGAAATACCGTCGCCTTGATGAATTGTCAGATGCTTTCTTTCGAAAGTTGAATGCCGCTTATCTCGGCATGATCAGTTTTACCGACTGGCTTCTCGGAGAGCTGATGGCTGTTATGGAGGAGAAGGGCCTTTTTGAAAATACGGTTCTCATTGTTTCATCTGATCACGGTGACTGGGCAGGCGACTATGGCCTCGTTGAAAAATGGCCCAGTGATTACAGCGATACACTGACGCACGTACCGCTATTGGTCAAAGCACCCGGTAACAAAGCAGGTCATGTGGTTGAAGGCCCCGTTGAAATGTTTGACCTCATGCCATCCGTTCTGGAACTGGCCGGTCTTTCGACCACACACACGCATTTCGCCAGATCCTTTGTGCCTCAACTCCACGGAGAAGCAGAAGACAAAAACAGATTGGTATTCGCAGAAGGGGGCTATGAGACCCAAGAACCCCATGTGTTTGAAGGACGATGGAACTTGTGGAATAAGAATCCCGAGCAGGATAGCATCTATTTGCCCAAAGGCAAATTGCAACAAGAAATACCCGAAAGTGTCTGCCGTACGACCATGATCAGGAGTTTGAATCACAAACTTATTCGACGCACAGCCGGTCAGGACGAATTATACGATCTGGAGAATGATCCCCGAGAGTTAGAAAATTTGATTGATGATTCTGGTATGCAAGAGACAAAATCAGACCTGGAAAGAGCCATGCTCGATTGGTTTATGAAAACCTCTGATACGGTTCCTGTGGGCGGAGATCCAAGAGGCTTTCCGCTTGAAAAATAGGAGAATGAAATGTCGAAGGACCGACCCAACCTGGTTGTCATTTACTGCGATGATTTAGGATACGGCGACTGATGGCTGACCTTCAATCGTGGGCAGAAGAAATGGATGTGGAAAAATGATAGAATCAAATTTTCGTGGCAAGATAGGCATCTCCTACAAGGATTCGGAACCAGATTGGCTTTCCCCCCCATCGTCAGACGGTGCCCCAAACGTCCTTGTGATTCTTCTGGATGACACCGGATTTGGCAACCTCGGTTGTTATGGTTCGACCATTGAAACGCCAAACATGGACGCGCTCTCAGAAAATGGACTGCGGTACAATAACTTCCATGTTACGCCCCTGTGTTCTCCGACCCGAGCGTCGCTGTTGACAGGTCGTAACCATCATGCCGTTGGTATGTCGACCATTGTCGATGGTGGTGATGCTGGATTTCCCAACCGACGGAGTCGCGTTAGTCGGCACGCAGCTACCCTGGCAGAAATGCTGAGTGAAGAAGGGTTCGCCACCTTTGCCCTGGGCAAATGGCATCTCAACCCCAGTACACAAAACTCAGCTGGTGGATCTCGCGAAGAATGGCCATTACAGCGCGGGTTCGATCGCTTCTACGGTTTCCTGCCGGGTGCTACCGACCAGTTCTATCCAGAGCTGACCTATGACAATCACCCAGTGTCGCCTTCAAAAACACCAGAAGAGGGCTATCACCTCACAGAAGACCTGGTGGACCACGCCATCGAGTTTGTCAATGACCTCAAGGCCATGCGTCCAGAAACACCGTTCTTCATGTATTTTGCGCCCGGTGCTATGCATAACCCACATCAAGCGCCGAAAGAATACATCAAAAAATACCGCAGTCGTTTTGACGAAGGGTGGGACGTTATCCGTGAGCGCTATTTTCAAAAGCAAACCAAACTTGGGATTATTCCCGACGGCACTCGCCTGCCACCAAGGAATCCCGGAGTACAGCCGTGGGAAACACTGAGCCAGAATGAGAAAAATTTCGTGTGTCGATTGCAAGAGACCTGGGCAGGTTTCCTCGAACATACAGATGCACAGATCGGACGCTTGATCGAACATCTGCGCGCCATTGACCAGTTGGACAACACACTCCTGATCCTCACCGCCGACAACGGCACCAGCCAAAACGGTGGTCCTTATGGTGTTATGAATATCGGACCCAGCCCCCTCCGAAATGCCACAAACGATGGACAGACCGTAGGCGGGAAAACCAGTCGCGCTTTACCAGAAGAAGACTTTGATGCCATACAGGAAAAGCTGGATGATATCGGGAGCCCACACAGCTACACCGATATCCCCTGGGGTTGGGCTCAGGTGGGCAACACACCCTTGCCTTGGTATAAACAGGATACACACGCAGGGGGTGTACGGGTGCCGATGATCATTCACTATCCCCCAGCTATAAAAGATGCTGGCGGTGTAAGGGGACAGTTCCACTTCGTTTCGGATCTCACACCGACAATACTTGAAGTACTCAATTTACAACCTCGGTCGTGCTACCGCGGATACGATCAGATGCCTATTACGGGAACGAGCATGGCCTACACTTTTGACGACAGAGATTGCCCTACGCAAAAACCTGTTCAGTATTTTGAAATGATGGGCAACCGTGCGCTCTGGCTCGACGGCTGGATGGCCGTTACCAGACACGATCCAGACGACGATTACAATGATGACGAATGGGAATTGTATTATCTCGATGAAGATTTCTCGCAATCCAATAACCTCGCAAAGGCCGAGCCGGATCAACTGAAAAAGCTGATTGAAAGATGGTGGGTAGAAGCCGGACGCTATGGCGTCTTGCCTCTGCGCTCTGGGCTGCCACCGCGCCCCACCACTGCGGAACCCGATTCGCTGACGTATCATTTTGTTCCGCCAATGGCTCGCATTGCATCAAAACAATCGCCCGCACTGGAACAGGGAAACTGGTCATTAACTGCCGAAGTTGAGATCCTGCCAGAAACCGAAGGCGTCATCTATGCCCAGGGAAAATCCCTCGATGGATTTTCTTTATTCATACAGAATGGCACACTGTGCTTTGTGTATAACGCGCTGGGTCAAACAATCTCAGGTCGTTCCACAACGACGCTTCCCAATGGTCGTATTACCGTGGGCGCTGCGTTCAAACCAGCCGACGATGGCACAGGAACCATCACTCTCACGGGAGATGGCGAGACAATCGGTTTGATCCAAATTCCAGACGCCACACGCAGGTCAAAGATGCGCGGTGTAGAAGTCGGTCGCAACCGACATTCACCCATCGCGAGCGTTTCACCTTTTGAATTCACTGGCGTTATCCATTTTGTAGATATATGCGTAGAACTCAGGTGAGGAACTAATCAGGGAATGATATATGGAACATGACAGGCATTTCAATGGGACCATCGGTCGGACCTTTGAAGACTCAACTGCATCATGGATCACGAAACCGACTGAGTTAAAACAGTCGCCCAACATCGTGATGATTGTGTTAGACGATGTCGGGTATTCACAATTGGGCTGTTATGGTTCTGACATTGAGACACCTGCGCTGGACAGTTTGGCAGAAGATGGCTTGCGATATGCCAATTTCCATGTAACCCCACTGTGTTCCCCTACCCGCACTTGCTTGTTGACGGGTCGAAACCATCATAGTGTTGGTATGGGCCGCGTGACTGAGATGAACAACGGCTTTCCCAATACACGCGGTTTTATTTCCAAAGAAGCCGCCAATCTGGCTGAACTATTGCGCCCCCATGGCTATCAGACCCTCGCTGCAGGCAAATGGCACTTGAATGCCATCGATGACACGAGTCCGGCAGGGTCCTATGATCACTGGCCTTTACAACGTGGCTTTGACCGCTTCTATGGTTTCCTGGCTGGCGAGACCAACCAGTGGCATCCCGAACTCGTCATGGGCAACGAGCGCATTGAACAGCCATCCACCGAGGACTATCACCTGTCGGAAGATATCGTTGACCAATCTTGCAAATGGCTTCGGCAGTTGGTTTCGGCAGACCCCGACAAACCCTTCTTTCTGTACCTGGCATTTGCGGCTGGTCATTCACCCCACCACGTGCCACGAGAATTTGCAGACAAATACAAAGGTCGGTTTGACGATGGCTGGGATGTTGCGCGTGACAAAATCCTAACTCGCCAGAAAGCATCCGGTCTATTGCCTGATGATCAACGTCTCGCCTCGCGGAATGATGGTGTACAACCCTGGGACGAACTGAGCGCAGATGAGCAACGCCTTGCAACCAGGTTCAAGGAAGTCTTTGCTGGCTTTATGGAACACACCGATGTTCAAATCACCCGTTTGCTCGCCGAGTTGGATGCACTCGGTAAACGCGACGACACAATTGTGATCGCCCTTTCTGACAATGGCGCAGCATCTCTGGGTGGTCCTCACGGTAGCTACCATCATCTGCGTTCTCGCATAGGAGATCCACCCACAGTTGAGGAAAATCTCGCCCACATTGATGACCTCGGCGGTCCTCTAAGCTATCCCATTTATCCTTTCGGCTGGGCGATGGCGGGCAACACGCCGTTCAAACGCTATAAAGGAAATACCTATGCAGGCGGTGTCCGCGCACCACTGCTCATCCGTTGGCCAGCGGGTATCCAGGCCAAAGGCGAAACGCGGCGACAGTTTTATCATGTGGTGGATATAACCCCGACCCTGTTAGACCTTCTGGGGCTGGATCTGCCCAATCAGGTGAACGGCATAGAACAAATCCCTTTGCATGGTACGTCGATGGCTCACACACTGAATGACAATACGGCGGATACCCGAAAAAAAATCCAGTATTTCGAAACGACTGGTCAAAGAGCGATCTGGCACGAAGGCTGGAAAGCCGTGACCTTCCACACCAGAGGCACCGACTTCGATACAGACGAATGGGAGCTTTATCATTTGGATCAGGACCTGGCCGAGATAGACAACCTGGCAGATCAGCATCCTGAAAAATTAAGAGAAATGATCGACCTCTGGTGGCGTGAAGCGGAGCAATACGGCGTCTTACCTCTGGATGATATAGGTGGCAGAAATGGTGTGGGCTGGTGGCCTGAACCCAAGGATCGCTGGGTATTATACCAGGATGCGGTACTGCCCCACCATTTTAAATCCGGCCCAAGAGTGCTCGGTCTCTCACATCGCATTACCGCACGCATTGAACGTAAATCAACGGACGTCGAAGGTACTATTGTCGCCGATGGTGGTCGATTTGGTGGCTGGAGCTTATTCATCCACGACAATCGCCTGCACTATACAAACAACCACTCCGGCGATCAAAAACGCATCTCATCATCAGTGACAATTCCACCGGGCAATGTAACACTTCGTCTTGATGTGGTGAAAACCGGAGAAGATGAAGGGCGTGCACGTTTCTTTGTAAATGACCAGCCTGCGGGCGAAGGTCTTATA
Source organism: Gemmatimonadota bacterium (assembly GCA_009838845.1). NCBI lineage: Bacteria > Pseudomonadati > Gemmatimonadota > Gemmatimonadota bacterium. The sequence goes on from VXRD01000052.1 coordinate 25,602, forward strand.
TCACCATTTCGCCAATATAACTTTGTCAACGAACCCTTTGAAGTGGGGCGAGATAGCCAGACACCCGTTGACGATCACTACAACGCCCCGTTTGTATTCTCAGGCCAAATCGTCAATGTGGTGATTGAGGCCGTAGGTGAAGAGATCGTGGATCAAAATACCCTGCTTGAAGAACTGATGAGTAGTCAATAGGAGGATTGAATGATCTATACCATCCGCACATTTCACGTTCACCGCAAAGACTACGCCGAATTTGTTCGCTTTAGCGAAGAACAGATCTGGCCAGCCATCGAAGAAAAAGGAGCGCGTGCACTCGGCCTCTGGGTCGTTGCCATAGGTGGCCCCGAACGCATCTTTCTCATGACGCGATACGACAGCCATGGTCATTGGGAAGAAACCCGAAACTGGGACAATCTCGCCAATGAAGGCAGAGGACGTACCGCACTCGTACACGAAACCGAATGTATTTCCCTCTTGCCCCTCACGCAAAGACAGCCCGACAGCGACGCCCCCGAAAAAAAGCCTGGCATTTATACTCTGCGCTCATTCAAAGTCGCGCCTACCGACGTTTCGCGTTTTGTCGACTTGTCAGAAAATCAGTGGTGGCCCTGGGTCACCCGAGGCGAAGGTGTGCGCCCCATTGGTCAATGGATAACCAAATCAGCACCCGAAGACCGCATCTACATGATGACGCGATACGACAGCCTGTATCATTGGGAAGGCCATCACAGCAATGTCGGCACCATCGCACAACCCGATGATCCCGAAATGGGCAAAGTCTGGGAAATCGGCCAAAAAGCCATTCAAGAGCGCAAAAAAATCACCATCGATACCAACGTCAAAGTTCTGCGTCCCATCACCAGCAGAAGACCATAACAGGAGGCCCCAATGCCCCAAATGACAGGTGCACGATTTCTCGCAGAAACCGTGCATGACCACGGAATAGACACCGTCTTTTTTATGCCCTACATCGCGCCCCGAGCATTGATGGAAATGGAAAATCTCGGCATGAAACGCGTGCAAACCCACGGAGAAAAAGCCGCCGCGTACATGGCCGATGCGTATGCGCGCATCAGACGCGGTCCAGGTCTTTGTATGGCCCAATCCGTTGGTGCCGTTAACCTCGCTGCTGGTCTTCAAGACGCATATCTTGCCTGCTCGCCTGTTATCGCAATCACAGGCAAAGAAAGCCATGTCAATCAGCTCCGCCATGCCTATCAGGAAGTCGATCACCGAAACCCGTTTGGTGCAGTTACAAAATACACCGCTGATGTCCACGCCGTCGATCTGTTGCCCGTGTATTTGCGGCAGGCTTTTCGATCAGCCACCACAGGCACACCCGGTCCCGTACATCTCGATCTACAAGGTCTTGCCGGTCAAGTCGTCGTTGAAGCCGAAGCCGATTTTGAAGTCGTCATCGAATCTGCCTTTTCCCAGATTCCACCTTTTCGTCCGACTGCCGAACCCGAATTGATCACCGAAGCCCTCAGCCTTCTATCTCAAGCCAAAAAGCCGATTATCATGGCCGGTGGCGGTGTGACCACATCCGATGCCAGCGCCGAACTCATCACCCTTGCCGAGAAGCTTTCTATCCCCGTTGCCACATCCCTCAATGCCAAAGCCATGTTTCCCGCCGATCACGAACTCGCTATCGGCACACCCGGTTCATACTCACGCGCCTGTGCCAATCAGGCCATGTTTGAAACCGATCTGGTTTTCTTCATCGGCAGTCATACGGGCGGGCAGGTTACCAATGGGTATAAAGTGCCGCCACAAGGCACGCCCATCATTCAACTCGACATCAATGCCGAAGAATTGGGTCGCAACTATCCCCTCACCCTCGGCCTTCAAGGCGACGTGCGAAACACATTGCGCCTCATGATTGATCAGGCCAGCAAAGCAGAGCCTCGCACCCAATGGATCGCCCGCATCCACGAACTCGTCAACGCATGGAAAGAAGACATGGCCAAACATGTCAACTCCGACACCGAACCCATGCGTCCCGAACGCCTCTGCAAAGAACTGTCTGACTTTCTTCCTTCCGATGCCATACTCGTCTCCGACACAGGCCACTCCGGCATCTGGACCGGCACCATGCTCGACTTCAAATATCCCACACAATCTTATATCCGCTGTTCTGGTTCACTCGGCTGGGGTTTCCCTGCAGCCCTCGGTGCCAAATGCGCCGCACCAGACCGTCCCGTCATTTGCTTCACTGGCGATGGGGGCATCTGGTATCACATGACCGAACTCGACACCGCCATGAAATCCGAAATCAACACCGTCACCGTCATCAACAACAACCATTCGCTGAACCAGGAACAAGGTGGTGTAGAACACACCTATGGCGGTCGTACCAAAGGCTCTGATGAACTCTGGCTCTTCCCAGACGCAGACTTTGCCAAAATGGCCGAAGCTATGGGATGCTTTGGCATCACCGTCAACAAAATCAGCGAGCTGCAAAGTGCTCTTGAGCAAGCCCTCAACGCAGGCAAACCCGCCGTCGTCGATGTCAAAACCCATCTCGAAGGCATTGCTGCAAAAGCCTGGATGCCAGCCTAACAGGATATAAGATCGCAAAAAACCACTTCAACATCATTTTTTTGGAGGAGCAACAATGTCAATTGAGCAATTACAAGAAAATGGCCTAACCGGCCCTTTTGAGTTGGCAGACAAATCCCTCGTCGATGCCGTATGTGAGGTCGGGATAGAACTACAAGCGCTACAACGCCAGGAAAATATCGTGCGCCAGTTGGCAGGACAAGAACGCCAATTTAGAACGAAGATCGATAGACACATGGAATTCAAGGTGATGAGAGACCTCTGTCTCGATGACAATGTGAAGTCCGTGGTGTCCGAACATTTCGGCAATGATCTTTTCATTTGGGGTAGCGTCTTTCAATTGAAATCTGAAGGCGTGTCAGAAAATATATGGCACCACGATCGCGCATACGAAAATGGCCGCGATCAAGTCAATCTCTATGATACCAGCAATCACTTCTCTATTCTGTTCGCGCTGACCGACATTGGCTACGGCGCTGGCCGCATTGAATATGTGAAGGGATCTCATCAACCCATTGATGGGTGGAACAGAGATATGCGATTTGTAAAAGAAGTGCCAAAACTCGTCCATGATAGGATCGGCACACTCACAATGGAAAGAGGCCAGTTCACGGTGTTTCATTCTCAAATCATGCATCGCAGCCTGCCTTTTGAGTATGGCGAGCCAAGAATCTCATTGGCCGTCAGACTCGCGAGGAAGGGCACACAAATCCCCGATTATTATCCACAAAATCCAAATCCAGCCGCAGAAACACAAGGAATCGCCCGTTTCAATCCGTCCGCGACGTTTTCTTTCGACTAACTTCGACTGCCAGTTCGTCTCGCAGAACATCCCGGCAACAATTGAAGATGCCATCTATAATTGCTTCTTAAACTGAAAGCAGAACACAATCATGAACGTTATACACATCATATCAGACACATTTAGACGCGATAATCTGAAAGTATTCGGGGGAAGAGGCCACGCACCGTTTCTCGATGCTTTTGCCGAGAAATGCGTCCTGTTCGACCGTGCCTACGTGTGCAGTTTTCCCACCGTACCCATTCGAGGTGAACTGGTCACCGGCCAGGTTGGTATGTGCAGGAGAGGCTGGGAACCGCTCAAGCGGGACATTCCCGTAATAGCAGATTCGCTTTCAGATGCGGGTGTCGTATCCATGATGATTGCAGATACACCTCATCATCTTAATAACGGGTTCAACTACAATCGGGGGTTCACAGGATGGGAGTGGATTCGAGGTCAAGAGTCCGATCATTTGAGGACTCAGCCCTTTGACTACTATGGAGATGCCGCAAGACGCTTTCGCACACATACGCGGACCCATCCCGAGCAACTTCCGCTGGGATTGGCCAATCATTTGAGAAACACGGCCTTTCGGCAGAAAGAGGAAGATACATTTGTCGCCACGACAATGCGCAGCGCAACACGATGGTTGGAGCAGAACTACCAGCACGAAAGCTTTTATCTTATGGTCGACACGTTCGATCCACATGAGCCCTGGGATCCGCCGGATTGGTACGTTCGGCGATTCCAGAAGGAAGACTACGAGGGTCCTGAACCCATCTATCCGCCTTACGGATCGAATCCAATGGACGAGAAGACCACAAAGCGAGCAGAAGTGCTTTACCGTGCAGAAGCCTGCCTCGTCGACACGTGGATTGGTCACCTGTTGAAGAAAATAGATAATATGGGACTGATGGATTCGACCATGATTATCTTCATGGCCGATCATGGATTTCTTCTGGGTGAGCATGGTCTGGTGGCGAAGAACTTTGATATGTATGAGGAAGTCGCTCACATTCCGCTGATGATCTATTATCCAGAAGCCACGCCCAGGAGAACGCCGGCATTAACCAGCATCATTGATATTCCACCGACCATTCTGGACGTCTTCAACACGGAGCATTCTGGGCCGGTTGAGGGCAATTCCCTTTTGCCCATCGTGTTGGATGGCGGCGACCAAAATCACGATTACGCCATCACGCATGGCGCGTGGGTCGGCGGCTGGAGTCCCGATGGTGGCAATCCCCAGGGCCAGGTAACTGACGGCGAATGGACGCTTCTGCTCGAGAACCAGGGTCCGCCCAACAAGCTTTACCATCTGCCTTCCGATCCAGGTCAAAACGAGAATCGGTTCGACTCGAGCGCCTATGAAGTTCGAAGACTCTACGACGCATTTCTTAACTTCATCGGTCAGAATGGTGGGCCTCCCGAAATGGTGGAATCCTTTCGCAATAGAATGCCCTAGTCCTTAGCAGTGCCGAACCAGAAAGAGGCCAGTTATGAAACACACACGCTCAGACGGTCCAACCGAACTCACCCTCGAGCAAAAACGCGCTTTCTATCGAGATGGGTACATTATCCTCAAAAACATCGTGCCCAAAGAGCTGACCCAACGTGCCCGGCGGCTGGTCAACATCACCGCAGGTAAAATCCTGAACGGCACAATGGATCCGCCCAAAAGAAGAAACCGTTATGTCGGCTGTGAAGATGCCATCACAGACCTCATTAATAAAACAGCGCTGACCGACATCCTCACCAACACGATGGGGCCATTCGATCCTCCGACACACGGCTTTTCACCGGTCCTGTATCCGCGCGAGCCATCCAGAGAAATCGGCAACCACGGTCTGCCCGACGATGAAGTGCCCAATCACGCCTTCTTCCCGCACATTGATGGCCAGTGGTCTGGAGCCATTCCCAAAACAGCGGACGAAGTGGACGATTGGCATGTGCCCAAAACGCCACACTTTGGAGATCGCAGTGCCAACGTGCTCGGGGTAAACGGTACGCCTTTGTTTCAGAATCCAGATTGCACGCTCTCCCTCGGCAGTTTTACATGCTTTGCCGTTGTTGTCCTCAGCGATCAATCCAAATTTGGCTATGGCAACTTTGCCGTCCTTCGGGGTGCCCATCATCACACGGCTGAATTCTTCAGGCAGCAACGCGACCAAGGTGGCGTCATCGGCCCTGAAGGCCATGGTTGGCCACGTTTAAAGCGTGTTGGTGACAAGGGTGTTGGTATCAATACGCTTCCAGAATGGATCGCCAATCATTATCGTGAGGGCGCGCAGTTCACACCTGATGGCCTTATGTGGCCTGAGCCTACCCCTGTGCTCGCTGAAGAAGGCGATGCCTTTATTTCGGTTCACGGTATTCCTCATTGCGGTACCCGCAACGATTTGGGCGCAGACCCACGCATCAGTGCCTACTATCGATTGCGTCGCCATCGTCCCGGTGGTGCCAAAGTGCGAGGAGACAGCGATCACCCCGACCGCGGTTGGGAAGGCGAATTTCTCGACTATCCCGAAGGTTATGATCCATGGCAAATTTCTATCGATAAACTGTGTGATCCTTGGAGTGAGTGGGATGGCATGCAGGAAGTCGTTGCTGAGGCACAAAATTCGAGAGATCAAAACGATGCTTGAACTTGGTGTGATCGCAGATGATCTCACAGGTGGGATGATGGTCGCGAGTTTGCTCGAAAGAGAAGGCGTGCGTTGTCCACTGGTAACATCTGGTGATGCACTCAATACACTCGACGACGATGCACAAGCTGTGGTCGTTGGACGAAAACTCCTGATCCAACCCCCTGACGATGCCCGTGCCGATGCAAAACGCACGGCTGAAGCTCTGCTCGCCAAAGGTACGAAACAGATATACTACAAATACAGTGCGCTCTTTTCATCTACAGCACGTGGCAATATCGGGCCTGTGGCAGAAACGTTGATGGACTTGACCCAGGCCGACCACGTATTTTTTTGTCCCATCTGGAAAAACACAACAATCTATCAAGGGCGGTTGTTTCTCGGGTCGATCATGCTACACGAATCACCGAGACGCAATGATCCTGTAACACCGATGACCAATTCCAATCTTGTTGAAGTACTACAGAAACAAAGTCAGGTCAAGGTAGGTCTTTTGCCATATCAAATTGTGGCGTCAGGAACAGACGCTTGCGAGAACTACATTTCAGAGCAGAAGACCCTGGGCGTAAAGTTTTTTATTGTCGACGTGATTGACGAGTCGAATCTTGAGCAATTGGCAACACTGTCCAAGGATTTGCCATTGAGCACTGGCGCAGATCTACTCCCTGTGATGCTTGCGCGCAACTGGCAGAGGGACAAAAAGAGCCAACCGAAAACATTACTGCCGCCTGCACCTGGTTATGAAGCCGTTATTTCTGGGAGTTGCACGGGAAAATCAGTCCGGCAACTTGCGCATTTCGAGCAAACGCATCCGGTGTTTCGCATTGACCTTTTAGAAGCAGCTCAAGACGCCAACATGGTTGACCACATTGTCGAATGGGCAAAAGACCGATTAGAAAAAGGGCCTGTAGGTGTGGGTACCTCAACGGATCCTGAAGGCGTAAAAAGAGCCCAGGCGGAGCTCGGCCGCGAAGGCGCTGCAACACTTGCCGATAAGCTTCTGTCCAGTGTTGCCCAGCATTTCTATCAGCACGGTGTACGTAAATTTGTTGTGATGGGGGGAGAAACATCAGGGGCCGTCATGGCATCTTTAGGTATAGAGCAAGTTTCGGTGGCGACATTCGACGTTCTCAACGGTGGTTATTGTCATAGTTCAGGGAGCGATCCATTGTCGTTGGTACTGAAAGCGGGCGGTGTTGGTGAAGACAATTTTATTCATACCGCCCTGGAGCAGATGCGTAAAGCAGATAAAAACCAATAAAGGAATACATATGGAAGATGATCCCGTTTATGAAATGGCCTTACGCGAGCAATTGGTTTTTTATTATAAAAAAGTTGGAGAGCTTGGCTTAAACGAAATGTCCTCTGGCAATCTGAGCGTCCGATTTGGCGACAAAATGCTCATCTCTCCCAACCACGCAACCGCAGACAATATTACCACAGAAACGATTGTCAAAGCCACCTTCGACGGTGAGTATGAAGGCGACCGCAAACCATCTTCGGAATCGCCCATGCATGGTGCCATCTATAAAAAGCACCCCAAAGCCGGAGCAGTGGTTCACACCCACTCCGATTACTGCGTTGCGGTATCGTGCCATGTGATGACCCTACCGGGCTTTCACTACCTTATGGGTGTGTTTGGCGGTAACGATGTACCCTGTGTCCCTTATTCCACATTTGGCAGCCAATCGCTTGCCGAAGACGCATCCGAAGCGCTCTATGACCGCACCGCGTGTCTCCTCGGAAACCACGGCATGGTCTGCCACGGACCAACCTTAAAACGCGCTGTCAACCAGGCCCACCGTCTGGAAATCATGTGCCGACAATACGTGCTTTCCCGTCAGCTTGGCGAACCAAAATATCTGACCGATGACGATTGGTACGCGTTTCACAACAGAGGCGTGGAAAACCAATACGGCAAAAACGGTTAAGAGAGAACGCAAATGACCAAATACAAGATGCACTTTGACACACCCGAAGAAGCCTACTTTGAATTTTACAAAGCCGACGCATCTCAAAATGTTACAAAACCTGAAATTGGTATCACCAGCATTAGACGCCCGTGGTCAAGAGACCGCCATCCACCGGTAGGGAGGCACCGGTAATATTACCGGCCGCGGGCGAGCAGAGAAAGGCAACGGCTCGTCCGATGTCTTCGGGGGTGCCGCGGCGCTGCAAGGGTATATTGGCTTTGAGGTTGTCGGACGCGCTACCTACAGACGGAGCCTGAGTGCCAAAAACATGGGTCAGGTCCATATATCCCGGCATTACGGCGTTGCAGCGGATATTGTGGGGACCTAAGTCCACAGCCATGCTCTCGGTGAGACGTAGCACACCCGCTTTGGCCACTCCGTAGGCCGTATCTTCGGGCCAGGCGCGATAGGCATGGACTGAAGAAGTACTGACAATGCAGCCACCCCCGCCCTGTTGTACCATGATGCGGGCGGCCTGCTGGCTACAAAGAAAAAAGCCTTTGAGACATACGTCCAGAGTCAAATCCCAGTTTTCTTCGGTGATTTCGAGGAAGGTAGCCCCGCTTCCGGCATAGGGGTTGTTGACCAGGATATCGAGGCGGTTAAAACGAGCTATGTAGGCGGTGAACATTGCTTCTACCTGTGCACTGTCGGATATATCAGCCTGAAAGAAGTCGGCTTCGCGCCCCTGATCCCGGATCAGTTCCAGGGTCCTGTCGGCATCGGTATCTCGTTCCAGGTCGTTGATGCCCACATCACAGCCTGCCTGAGCCAGAGCAAGGGCAATGCCGCGACCGATATTGCGGCGTCCACCAGTGACGAGAGCCTTTTTTCCATCGAGTGACATAGTGCGATCTCCCTTTTGGCGTAGTAGTACAAGACTATTATTTGCAAATTTCAATATACACCAAAAACAGTGCGATGCGATAGAGAAAGCATGGCTACATCAAACCCCGTGTATTATCTTAAAAATTGCTTTCAATGATAAGGTGTGTTATCATTACTATTCCCCGATTACTGGGGATAAAGCATCCGCCCTGCTTTTCTCATCTGGGAACTCGCGTTTTGTTATGACCAAAGAAATTGAACGAAAGTTTTGCGTGCGAAAGATGCCAGATCTAACGGTCTGTACAGGAGTAGAAATCTCACAGGGCTATATTTCAGTAGGCGAGAATGGTCCAGAGGTCCGCTTGCGTCACAAGGGCAAGCGATTTTATCAGACTGTGAAAATTGGTGAGGGTGTGCAACGGACGGAAGTTGAGGTGGAATTGAGCCGAGCGCAATTTGATACCCTCTGGCCTTTAACTGAGGGCAGGCGGGTCGAAAAAGTGCGTTATGAGATAGCCGAAGGAATATGGACGATTGAACTGGATGTGTACCGCGGCCGCCTGAAGGGCCTGGTAGTGGCCGAAGTCGAGTTTGAGACCATAGACGAAAGTTCGCGCTTTGTCCCGCCCCCCTGGTTCGGACGAGAAGTGACCGATGATAGTCATTATAAAAATGCCTATCTGGCATTGATGGGAATTTCAAATGATCACGCGCTGTGAAACTTATGTCTTACGCGAGCCTGCTGGTTCGGATCTAATAGAAACACTTGGGCTTGAATACAGTAAATCTCTGCCTGAGAAAGAGGAAATTATTCAGTATTACGATACATTTGACTGGCGTTTGTATCAGAAGGGACTCGCGCTGATACAAACGGGAAATGCGGTGTATTTGCAACGAATTTCAGATGGTGCATACCCGCACGATCAGATCGAAATGAAACAACATCTGGAAGGTCGCTTCTGGTGGATGTTCCCAGAGGGCGAATTGCGCGACACATTGCGGGGGGCGCTCTCTGTTCGGACGCTGTTACTCCGAGCACAGGTGAGGCAGAAGGTTTGCGAATTTGGCGTTTTAAATGCAGATGAAAAGACGGTTGTTCGGTTGTTTATCACGCATACCAGCACAGAAAATGGACACATTGCGACTTTGACTTGCCGAAGCGTGCGGGGATATGAGCGCGATTTTGAGAATTTACGCCGTCGTTTCCGAAAATTGGATGTGGCACATGTGGCAGAAGATGTATTTGAACGCGTGATGGATCTCGCTGGGTGTGTGCCGGGCGATTATTCTTCAAAGCTGAATCTCGACCTGAATCACGAGGCGAGTGGGCGTGAAGCAACATGTGAGATTTTGAGATGTCTGAACGATGTGATGCGCCAAAATGAAACGGGCATTCGCACGGATTGGGATACGGAATTTCTGCACGATTTTCGGGTTGCGATTCGGCGCACGCGGTCGGCGCTGAGTCAAATCAAAGGCGTTTTGCCCGAAGGTGCTGTAGCACATTTTAAGGATGAGTTTCGGCAATTGGGCAGATCGACCAATCGGTTGCGCGATCTGGATGTGTATTTGCTCGATGAAGAGACTTATCGCGCGATGTTGCCCCGGTCACTACAACCCGGGCTGGATGCCGTGTTTTCGCGCTTAAAAAGTGAGCGACGGCGCGCCCTTAACGATATGGTACAGATTCTCGATGCACCTGAATATCTGGACCTGATGGATTCATGGGCGGCTTTTTTGCAGGGGGCACAGTCTCAGAGGGGGAGAGATTCCGCTGTGCCGGCTATAGCCCTTGCGCGAAAATTTATTTTTAAGCGTTTTAAGCTGGTGCTCAAAAGGGGCAAGGCGATAGGAGACCATACGCCCGACGAGGCATTGCACGATTTGCGAATCGACTGCAAGAAATTGCGATATTTGTTAGAATTTTTTGCCTCTTTTTTTCCTAAAGATAAGATGGATAAACTCATCGGGTCTATGAAGAAATTGCAGGATAATCTGGGAGATTTTAACGATTTATCGGTACAACAGTGGGAATTGACGACCTATTTAAACGAAGTATTGCCCCGCAGCCGGCGTGCGGACCGCCTGCTTTGTGCCGCGGCTATTGGCGGGCTTATTGCGCGTTTGCACGACCAGCAGCAAGCTGTTCGGCACGAATTTGCCAGTGCGTTTGCCGTTTATGCAAAAAAGAAAAATGTTCGTTTGTACCGCGATTTATTTGGATAGTGAATCTCATTGAGGAGCGGGTGTGAGTATCTTTGCTTTATACAGCATGAAAGGTGGCGTAGGGAAGACCGCCGCCGCTGTGAATCTGGCTTATGAAGCGGTCCGTTCTGGTGCGACTGCGTTGCTGTGCGATTTAGACCCTCAAGGGGCTGCGGCTTTTAATTTTCGCATTCGAGCCAAAAAAAAGTTTGGGCGCAAGCGTTTCTTGAAGGGCGGTAAGCACTTAGACAATAATATTCGAGGGACGGACTTTGAAGGTCTGGACTTATTGCCTTCGGCCATGTCTTTTCGCAATATGGATTTGGGGTTGGACGAGCGGGCAAAAAACAAAAGCTATTTGAAGCGTCTGTTGACGCCGATGCGGAAAGATTACGATTATATTTTTTTCGATTGCCCGCCCAATCTGACGCTCCTTGCCGAGCATGTTTTCAGGGCAGCCGATTATGTGGTTGTTCCGTGTATTCCGACAACTCTGTCGATGTTGACGCATCAAAAACTGGTAGAGTTCTTTAAAAAAAATAAATTAAAGCGCAAAAAAATGGTGTCGTTTTTTTCAATGGTTGAACAGCGCAAGACAATGCACAGGGAAATGATCGCACAGGTGGGCGAGCGCGAGGGAAAATTTTTGAACGCGCAAATTCCTTACACGACAGATGTAGAACAGATGGGATGGGCGAGACAACCCGTGGCATGCTTCAAGCCGCATTCAAAGGCAACTCAGGCGTATCGAGAACTGTGGGCAGAATTGCAAATGCTTAGATGAGTGGTGTGCAACAGCAATGTCTAAAAATAACCAACCCCCCGATAAACTTGTCGGGGGGTTGGTGTTTGCGTTCGTAAATTATCGAGTAATTCGGAAACGTATGGGTATGACGAGATAGACTTTAACAGGTCTATCATTTTGACGGGCTGGCTTAAAACGGTATTGATTAACGGACTGAAGGGCCGCTTTGTAAAAAATTTCTTTGCCTTTGACAGCATTGGCCTGTTCGACTACTCCGGCTTTGTCAACCAGTATTTTCAAGTGAACGGTGCCTTCAATACCCGCCTTGAGAGCGACCGGGGGATATACTGGTGCTACGCGATGGATGAGCACGGGTTTTTCTTCGACCATAAAATATTCGAGTATCTCTTCTTCTGGTTCTTCTATTACAGTAGTCTCACCAGGGGGTGGGGGCACATGGAGATCGACCTTATCGAAATCGAGGTCGGTAGTTTCAATAGTGACGTCGTCGGGCACATCCTCGCTTTCGGTTGCAATGGGAATAGACGGCCGTGGCGGTGGCGGCGCGCGGTGAATTTGACGGGTTTCCGGTATATCGACGGTCTCGATGATGATGGTGCGTCGCTCTATTTTGCGCGTGCCAGATGTGAATGTGGGAAACATAAGCCCTATGCCCACATGCAAGATAAATGCAATCACCATGCTGATGCGAAATACGTGCTTGTACGTGCGTTTAAGATCACAGGCTGGATTTTTAATACGCGGGATTTCAGGCGTAATCCACGGATCTGATTTTTTATTCATGGTTCATCTCGGCAGAAAGAATTGCGGGCTTATGCGATTGAGCTTTCGGCTTGTTTTGCTGACTGCTGACGGCTTTTACTTACCTGCTTTATAAATTTTAACACCGCTGTAATAGAAAGGCAAGGTATTTTTGCAAGCCCTTGTTCGACAAAACTACTTGTTTATCCATGGTTCATATCAATATATTGAAGCCTGTTAATCAATTATCACCTTTCTCGTGGTACAAAAATGGGAAACCGCTTCTCTCATTTGCTATTTATGTGTGCTATGGGCCTTCTGATTGGATGTTATAACCCCCAAAGAGATCTGAGCATAGACCCATACAATACACCGCTTATCCACATTCTCGATGCCTCCTATAATGTTGAGGAGAACACCTGGGGAGTGGTCACTGTGCAGTGGGAGTATCTCGGGCAGAAGCGCGTTGAGAACTTTGTCCTCCAGCGTCGAGATATTTCCGATTTTAGAAATATTGAGCTTTCTTCCGGTGCCGATGACAATGGTAAATACGCGACTGTGGGTGCGTTTCGAGACGAAAAACTGATTGCTGGCGAGCGCCTGCAATACCGCGTGGTTGCCGAACACAGTGAGGGTGGCCTGGTGAGTACTTCTGCTGTTGAAGTCCCTATCCCCGGTGCTGGTTTACGCGAAATTCGGCGCGACCCCGTTGCTCTTGCTGTGCAGCTCGTCTGGCATGATGAGGGAAACACGGCGAGAAGTTATGAAATTCTGAGGACGCCTGAAGGTGGTGATAAAAAAATTCTTGCAGTCATACAAAGCCGTGCACAGACCTCCTTTTGGGATCGGTCGATTTCCGACAACCGCTCTTATACTTATGCCATAAGGTCTATGCGTGTCTCAAGGTCTCCCCTTTCGACGGATGTGCGGCTCACAAGTCGCAGTGTGAGTGTGCAATTTTACCGCGAAGTGGGGCGACACATCGTAGAGGCTCTAAGCGGAACGAATGAGCGGATGAGGCTTGCAGCAGCAGATTCCGATGGCGAAGCCGACATGCTCGCCCTGATTGTTCGCCCCAATCAGATTTCGCTTTCTCGCCTGCGACATACCCTGAGTGTCGATATTCCCAACGCGCTATCACGCCACCTGGTCGGGACTTCTTTTCCGCGATTGAACGACCTCGTGTCGCAATCGGTGGATCTGGCTGGACCTTCGCTTGCTGGGCAGGGGGCTTTTCAACGCGCTTATATCGGGGGTCTGGATCGGTCAGGGCGCGTTGTAGTAGTGGGTATCGAACTGATAAATAATAACACGGTGTGGCGTATTCCCGACAATTGGGTAAGCGCGTCTTCGCATGTGCGATTGGCCCAGGACGATCAACAGCGGATTTATATTGCGACAGGCGGGCAATTACGCGTCTATTCTGCCGCGGGTTCTCCTGTGGGCACTTTCGATCTCGAAGAGGATCCCGTGGATATCGCAGTTCACAATGGTGTTATCTGGGCCGCCTGGGCAAATCGAGTTCAACGAGGGGTTTTGCGCTTTTCTGGAGAAGTGCTCAACAATATTGCGTGGGAGGTTGTGCTGCATACTCAGATCGAACCGCGCGCTTTAACGCTCAATGCCGCAGGGCAAATTTTTGTATTGGATCGCAGGCAGGTGCGCGTGTTTCAGACAGATGGGACACCACTTCTCTTATGGGCACTGCCTTCGAGCGCATTCTCAGCAGGTGATCTAACTATCGGTGGATCAGCCAGAAATTTTGTCCATCTTTCAGATGAAAGTGGGGGAGTCATAACGTATGTACCGTAGTCTATTCGTCTGGGTGTGGTTCTGTCTGGCGATAGGTTCGGCTTGGGCGGATGATCGGGGAATTATTGAAAGAGCACAGGCCGCCTATCGCGCAGGGGATTATGCTACCGCATTTGAGACGCTCTCTCATCTTCCGAGCTTGTTGGGCGTGGTGCCTTTGTTAGATAGACCTCAGCAGAGTCGGAGAGCCGAGATCTTTTTTGATCTGGGGCGCATTCACATGGCTTCTGGCGATACGGCTCGTGCGCGTCTGGCACTTGTTGAAGTACTTCACCTGGATCCAGAGACCAACAAGGGGATTATGGACATCCCCCCCGATCAAGCACTTGTAGATACGCGAGCATTGTTTTTGGACATGCGCCGTAAAACAGTGCGACAAACCCTTAAAGGAACTACATTTTGGGGGGCTGCCGGTCGTTCGCTTCTCTTGCCAGGGTGGGGACAATTGTACCGCGGACACAAAAAACGAGGATATGGCTTTATGGGGGCTTCAGCGGTGCTCGCTGCGGCCTGGCTTGTGACCGATATATCCTATCGCAGTGCATATAATACCTATCGCGGTACGCGTTTGAATGATTTGCAACTGGGTCAACGCATAGCAGGTACGGATTCCGATGCATTTACGCGCAATTTTGAACGCGTGGAATCTCGCGCGGGACGGGCCAATCTATTCCTGGGCTTGCTCGCGGCGGTCTGGTTATCCAGTGTATTGGATCATCTGGTGATTGGGCCAGCTCAAGTTTCCCTGTCAGTGTCCATAAATTGAGGGAGGCCGGGTTTGAGGCTATTGTTGAGGCGACAAATATTCTATCTGGCATGTCTTTATGTACTGACAGCGTTTCTGTTGCCTGTCAGTGCTTTTTCTCAGCCGCCTGCCACCTTCCGATTGGCAATCGCGCCCTTTTATTCTCCTTACAATGGCGATTATGGCGTCTATATGGCCGATCGCATCGCCTATGAACTCCATCGCCGTGCTTATGTGCCAGCTCTGGGAAGGGCGCGGTTTGTTTTAATAGAAACCGATGTGCTGATGGGGGAAATAGATCAGACAGATAGACAGCTTTCTCCCGATCTACGCGAGTTCCTTAGCAAAAGGGTTCCCGCCTCTTATCTCTTGACGGGTTCTGTAGCGT
This sequence comes from Gemmatimonadota bacterium, assembly GCA_009838845.1. Classification (NCBI taxonomy): domain Bacteria; kingdom Pseudomonadati; phylum Gemmatimonadota; species Gemmatimonadota bacterium. Next base: position 41,051 of record VXRD01000052.1, read on the forward strand.
TTACAGGGATTTATTTGATCAAACTCAAACTCATTGATCTTCGGACGGGTATGATTGTCTGGACTGGCGATGTGCGGGACAATCCGGCCTGGGTTTGGACGCGAGCGCATCGATCTGTGGGAGAGATTCCCGCTGCCGAAGTGCGGTCTTCGCTTGGATTTGGCGCAGTGGAAACACCTGTACCAGCGCCAGAGGCTGAGCATTTGCCACATCATATCCTCCTGCAACCGCTTCATACCACGGATTATTTACCTCTTGCTGCCGATTGTGAAATGCACCTCAAAAATGCGATTCAGCGCGATGGCCTGTTTTCTCTCGTACCAGGGGCATTAAAAGGAAGACAGGAGCACGGGCGGTTTTCTCGCATCAGTCCCGATTTGCGCCGGGAAGCATCAGAAACAACGCTTGCGGAGGCCATCCTGACGGGTAGCTTGCTCGTGCTGGGCAAAGATGGCGCAACAGACAATATCGGTCTGGTGTTGCGTTTGATTGAAGTAGAGACCGGGCAAATTCTCTGGATGGGGTCTTCAACCGGGCGAAGGGTCTGGCGATGGGACAAAATGGCGGATATTGTATCTGCGACCATGGGGCGGCTCGGTGAAGACCTTTCGCAGTATGGGGCAGGGGCAGCAGAAACGCAGATTGCAGCGTTGCGCGACCTGGCAAAAGATGGGAAATCGTGGAGTGTGCTCGGTCATGCCTATCTCGAGCGGGGATTGCTCAAGCAGGCTGAAGAAGCATTTGAAAAAGCTATGATTTTTCCCGATGCGCCGGCACAGGCGCGCGCGGGAAAAGGGCTGGTACTGCTGAGGCGGGGCGGGTATTTCGATGACGGGGTGCAAGCACTCAGATCTGCAATTCGATCTGATCCAGATTATCTGGATGCGTACAGCTTTTTAGCACAGGCTCTTCTCGACCAGGGGATGGTCGATGGGGTTAAAATTGCCGAAAACGCCATTCGGCGCGATTCGACATATCTCCCGCCATACCGCGTGCTGGGCGATTGGTATGCCGACAGCGAAGACCATCAAAGGGCACGGGCGTTTTACCAGGTTTATTTGGCGCACGACCCCGACGACGAAGTCGCTGAGTGGATGGGTAGAAGTCTGTTGCAATTAAAAAATTATCGGGATATCGACCGTTTTGTCGCACCCATCGCACGCGAAAAACCCGAAGCCTCGCATTTGTTGCCCATTATGGCAATCAAAGCACTACGGGTGAAGCGCTACGGGGAATCGACCCAATTATTCGAGCGATTCCTCGCGCAAATTGACGCGCGTGAACGCCAGCTTTACGATGATATTCGGGTACTATTGTCAGGGGAGGAAATAGAGATTTACCACGCGCTTGACGATGTAGAAAAGAAAAAGTATGTGGCGCGGTTTTGGCGTGCAAAAAATCCGAATTTGTCCAGCGCGTACAACGAGCGCCAACTGGCGCACTACGAACGGGTCTGGACAGCGCGCTGGGCATTTGGGCGGGAAAATTATCCCTGGGATCGACGTGGTGAAGTCTATATCCGCTATGGTGAACCCGATTACCGCGCCCGATCGGGATGGGTTTCCTCGCTGCCTTCAACGCGCGTGCAGGAAGTGAAGGAAAAGGTGTACCGAGAATTGTATCGGGATCCCAATGACAGTGAATTGATTGGTCCGGTTTTTCCCATTCGGAGCGATCGCGGGTTTGCTGCTGAACGCGAAAGGCAGGTAATCGATATTCCCGATCAGAGTACCTTTGGCCCGGTTGAAGGACGCCGCGAAGAAACCACTCGCAGCGACCCTTCTCAGGAAGCTTATGCGCCTGTTACCATGCAACACGACCGCAGTATCGTGCCCTGGGAGTCGTGGGTCTATACCGAGGTAGATGGCGGTATAGTCATCGATTTTACACGCGAATTGGGTGGTGTCTCCGGGTTTGATTTCGCCCCTATTCCGCCCATTCCTCCCACTATGCTCAGAGACAATATTCGCATTGCCGAACACGCTCCGGCAATTCGCTACAAAAATGCTACCGTGAACCAGCCCGACGAATTTCGCAGAGCACCTCGTTTGTCGCTGGGCACTTTTTACTTTGATCTGGCGGACTTTCGAGGCAATGCAGGCAAAACCCGCGTGGATGTTATGTATGGCATACCGCTTGAAAATTTGCTCGTCGTTACAGATGGGCAACAGCCCCAGGTGGTGCTCGAACACGCGGTTGCGCTGGCCGATTCAGCATATCGCGTGGTGTATCGAAACACGCAAAAAGTGCAACATTTTGTAGATACTTCAATTGTCGTTACTCAGGAAGTCGTGGATATCACGCGCCAGGACGTACCCGCAGGGATGTATCATCTTGCACTGACCGTTACCGATGTTATGACCGCGCGGCAAGGAGTACTCGCGCTCGATGTAGCGATTGATGACTACGGTAAAGAACAGCTTCATATCAGCGATCTCATGCTTGTTAAGAGTCTATCGGATACGCTGCGCGCTGCGCGATTTCGACGGGGAAATTGGCAGGTTGTTCCCAATCCTCGGAGGACTGTTCGTGCGCCCAATCCACTCGCGTTTTATTGCGAAGTGTACAATTTGGCGAAAGACGACTTTGGGCAGACCCGCTATCGCGTGACAACCGCAGTCAAGGCAGCGGAAACAGAGCAGAGGCGTACGCCGGGTACTGTTGACCAACCCGAGATCGCGCTGTCCTATACACAGGTGGGCAATAGCGATTGGGAACGGTTGCCCCTTGAAGTCCATCTCGAACACGCACAGGTAGGACAAAATCGTCTCTTTGTGATTATTGAGGATCTCGTTGCGGGAACACAGGTGGCAAAGGATACTTTTTTTCAGTATATTCGATGAAGATGTATGAAAACAATTCGCTTGTTTTTTTAAGCCGATTGATTGACAGAAATGCGTGCATTGCTTAAGTTTGCTTGAAGGAGAGAAAAATGGAAAAGCCAGATTTTAGCGAAGATGAGCGCATATTGGCCGTTTTGACGGACAATACCGATATTGAAGCGTTTAACAATCTGATGGAACACGCACATGAGCAGGGGATCAGTGCGGCTGATTTTATTCGCGAAGAACCCAGACGCACCTCTCGAAAACGCATTCGCAAGCTCTGCCTGAAAAATCGCAAGCGATCCCTGCAGGTGATGTTCCAATCCATTATAAAATCGCTGTGGGATCGCCCTGTTACTGACACATCAGCTGTTGAATCCCTGTATGGGATGCCTCCTCAATTTGGCAAACCCCACCGCAATGGTCATACCAACAAAAGGAATAAGGGTGAATAATCCACTGATCCTTCGGGCGCATATTGACGAAATAGAAGCTCTCAGAGACGATTTGCTGCCCTCTGCAAAACGCGGACAGGTCGATGCACGCGAACTCGCGGTTGCCCTACACAAAGTTGCAATGGAAAAACGCGATCGTTTGCGAGGCCATACTGACGGACAACCCTGATTATGGCGCGGATTCTATCCGTTGACTTTGGGAGGCGACGAATTGGACTTGCGGTATGCGACGAATTGCAAATTTCCGTTCGTGGATTGCCCACGCTCAAAGTCCGCAATTTCAATGATAGTGTGGCGCAGGTTGCACAGATCGCAGGGGATCAGGCAGCAGGGGAAGTGGTGGTTGGCTTGCCCTTAAACATGGATGGCAGTCGTGGGGAAATGGCGAGTGCTGTAGAAAATTTCGCTTCCCAACTGGCAGTTTTGAGCAACAAGCCAGTTCGCACGTTTGATGAACGGCTTTCATCGGTGGGTGCAAAACGCGAATTGGATGCCATGCAGGCAAAGAAACGCAAAGGAGAAATAGATCGCATGGCTGCTGTATTAATCCTCGAAACCTATTTGCAGCACAAAGGGAGATAGCCCCTCATGAAACGGTTTCTCTTTATTTTGAGTATTGTGCCAATTGTGTGCTTTTTGGGTGCTTGCACGGGGATTTTTATTTTTAATCGGCCAACGGGAGTGGGGAAGAAAGAGGTCGAGATTCGACATGGAGCAACCGTTAAACAAATCAGCCAGCAACTCTATCAGAAACGCCTGATCCACAGCCCGCGCCTACTACAGTATCTCGCACAGCTCAATGGAAGCAGCCGTCGCCTGAAGGCTGGCATTCATCCCCTCGACGGTCAGATGACGACCTGGGAGGTTTTGCTCGAGTTGGAGCGTTCACGCGATGTCACGCAAAATGTCACTGTTCCCGAGGGTTTAGAAAAAAAACAAATTGCGACGATCCTATCTGAGAAATTGAATCTCGACCAGAAAAAGTTGCTGTTGCTAATGAATAGTGCTGCTTTTTGTATAACTCTTTCTGTGCAGGCCAAAGACCTGGAAGGCTATTTATTCCCCGAAACCTATAATTTTCCGACAACAGTATCAGAACAACAGGTACTGCGCAGGATGGTTGAGCATTGTCAGGCTGTTTTTGATGAACGGCTTCAAAGACGCGCACATGAACTCGGAATGAGTATTCACGAAGTGATTACCTTCGCATCTATTATCGAAGGGGAAACCAGTTGGGATTCCGAGCGAGATACGATTGCGGCGGTCTATCACAATCGCCTTAAAAAAGGCATGCGTCTGCAAGCCGACCCCACGGTGCAATATGCTCTTCCCGGTGAACCTCGACGACTATTTTATAAGGATTATGACTACGATTCGCCCTATAATACTTACCGCCATTCGGGATTGCCACCCGGGCCGATTAACAGTCCTGGACGGGCGTCTATTGTGGCTGCACTTTTTCCCGCTGATGTCGATTATTTGTATTTTGTCGCTACCGGCGAAGGCGGCCATGTCTTTACACATTCTTTGCAAGAACACGCGGCTGCAAAAAAAAGGACCGCGGCTGCACGAAAAAATACCTGGCAAAAAAAGAAACTGGTAACAGGGGATTAGAGGCCTGAACACCTTGACAATGAATTTATGTCAATTCTCGATGGATTAAATGATGCACAACGCAAAGCCGTACAGGCCGTAGATGGTCCCGTGCTCGTTCTCGCGGGGGCCGGTTCTGGTAAAACGCGCGTTTTGACACGGCGCATCGCCTATTTGTTGAGTGAATGCGGCGTTGACCCGCGTCAGATTCTGGCGATGACCTTTACCAATAAGGCCGCAGGAGAAATGCGCGAGCGGGTCGAAGACTTGCTTCATCGCTCTTGCAAAACCATGTGGATTGGCACGTTCCACAGTTTATGTGCGCGTTTTTTGCGGTCACAGGCCGAACGCGTAGGACTGAGGTCCAATTTTACGATTTACGATGCAACAGATCAACTCGCACTTCTGCGGCGGGTGATTGCCGACGAGGAACTTTCTGAACGCGACTTTCCAGCGCGTTTGATTCGTACGCGGATCAGCCAGGCAAAAAACCAGATGGTGGGCATCGGTGTATTTGCCCAGCGAGCGAGCACATTTCGAGAGCAAATAATTGCGCGAATTTTTCGCCACTATCAGGATGCCCTGAAGCAGAATAATGCCGTTGACTTTGACGATTTGTTGACATTGAGCGTGGAGTTGATCCGCGATCACGAAGATGTGCGCCAAACCTATCAGACACAGTTTTCACATATTTTAATCGACGAATACCAGGATACCAATCGTCCGCAATACCTCTTTGCGCGTTATCTGGCTGAAGTGCATCAAAATATATGTGTTGTTGGCGATGACGACCAGAGTATCTATGCGTGGCGCGGTGCAGATATTCGCAATATTCTCGATTTTGAAGCCGATTATCCCAACGCGCTTGTCGTGCGCCTGGAGCAAAATTACCGTTCCACGCAGGTTATTCTGGATGCTGGCAATGCCCTGATTCGCAACAACGCGGGGCGCAAGGGAAAGGAACTGTGGACGGATCGCGCTCGGGGCGAAAAAATCCGTTTGAAAAGATGTGCCGATGAAGCAGAAGAGGCCCGCTGGATCGCCGGGGTAGCACGAGATTTTAAGCGCGCGCATACCTACCGGGATATGGCAGTGCTCTATCGCACCAATGCACAGTCTCGCGCCCTTGAAGAAGGATTTAGACGCGCCAATATTCCGTATCAAATCGTGGGAGATGTGCGATTTTACGAGCGCAAAGAGGTCAAGGATGTGCTCGCATATCTCAAATTGGTAGTCAATCCGCGCGATTCCATCAGTTTTTGGCGCGTGATTAACACGCCGCGCCGCGGCATTGGGACAACATCTGCTGGACGGCTCGATGAGTTTGCCATGCGCGAGGGGCTTGCGCCCTATGAGGCACTTGCACATTGCATTGATACAATTCCGAAGCGCACAGCCCACGCGATGCAGCGGTTTTACGACATGGTCGAGGGTTTTCGCCTGGATATGGAGACGATACCTGCGGATGAACTCGCGGCAAACATTGTCGATGAAACTGGATATTTGGGCGATTTTGAGAAACTTCTGCCAGAAGAACGGATGTCGCGAAGGGATCATGTCGCGGAATTGTTGGCAGATATTAAGATTTTTGTCGAACAGTCGGACGACATCTCTTTAGAGGCGTATTTGCGGAAAGTTTCGCTGGTGACAGATGTAGATCAGTGGGAAAACGCCGCAGATGCGGTTACACTGATGACCCTGCACAGCGCTAAGGGACTGGAATTTCCCATTGTGTTTGTTACCGGTCTCGAAGATGGGCTGTTTCCAATTATGCGACCCGCTGGCGACGATAGCAATATGGAAGATGCGTTAGAGGAGGAGCGCCGTCTTTTCTATGTAGGTATTACCCGCGCCCAGGATCGGCTCTTTTTGTCCTATGCGATGCGGCGGCAACGATACGGCGGTGCGGTGACCTCTTCGGCGTCGCAGTTTTTGTCCGAAATCCCCGAAGATCTGCTTGATGCCGGTTTTAAGATTAGCGAGGTTAGCAGTGCTCCAGGTCGAAAATCGGGCAGAGAAACAGCCCGACGGGTCAATCCGGGAGAACCGTTTTTAATGGATGTCGGATCGTGGGTCGTGCATCCCGCCTGGGGCCGTGGACAGATTCAAAGCCGCGCGGGATCGGGACAAACAGCCAGACTGAAAGTGCGATTCGACGGCGGAGCCGTCAAGACCCTCATGGTCAAATTTGCCAATCTTCAGCCAGGATAGGACTTCCTATGCCTGTCTCAAAAGATGATGTACGAAAAGTGGCGCAACTTGCGCGCCTGGATTTCGCGCCGGAAGAAGAGGCGCAACTAATCGAAGATCTGAACCGCATGCTCGAATATGTTGCGGCACTTGATCAACTCGATACAACAGAGGTCTCCCCAACAGCGCATGTACTCCCCCTGGAAAATGCGTTTCGGGACGATGTAATGGGACGTTCATTGGATCGGTCAGATGCGCTGGCGAATGCCCCGCTTTCTGGGCATGGTCACTTCCGCGTCCCCAGAGTAATTGAATAAGCACAGGTGTCGGCGGTAAACTCCCGCCGATTTTCTTTTGTCGAACACAGATGGAGGCACATTGTGAAAAAACATGATCGCGAGCCAAAATACATCGTGGTTGCCGGGGGGGTGATCAGTGGCGTAGGGAAAGGACTCGCCACGGCTTCTATCGGTAAAATTTTGCAGTATTACGGCTATAAAACCACGGCTATAAAAATTGATCCCTATTTGAATTACGATGCCGGAACACTCAGACCTACGGAACACGGCGAGGTGTGGGTCACGGATGACGGGGGCGAGATCGATCTCGATTTGGGAAACTACGAGCGGTTTCTCGGCCTGGATTTGCCCCGCACAAACAATCTTACAACTGGACAAATTTACCACGCGGTTATCGAGCGCGAGCGGCGGGGAGAATATCTCGGACAGACTGTTCAGCCGATTCCACACATTACTGACGAGATCAAGAATCGAGTTCAGCAGGCTGCACAGGGGTCTGATATCGCGCTGGTCGAAATTGGCGGCACCATTGGCGACGATGAAAATATCCCATTTTTCTTTGCAATGAAGGGCCTGGAGCGGGAAATTGGCGAGGCCAATATTATGTATGTGCTGGTTAGCTATTTGCCCGTACCCGATCATATCAACGAGATGAAGACCAAACCCACGCAACACGCGGTCAAATTGCTCAGCGGGCATGGCATGGTGCCCGACTTTATTATTTGCCGTGCCACGCGACCAGTTGATGAGGTGCGAAAACGCAAAATTGAGGTTTCTGCCAATATTCCAAAAGATCGCATTATTTCTGCGCCAGATTTGGATATTGTGTATCAGGTTCCGATACATTATGAAAGCGAGCAGGTAGGTGTTAAAATGCTCGCACATCTGGGGCTAAAACCGAAAAAAGAACCCGACTGGACGCGGTGGATGCATCTGGTGCAGAAGATTCGTCGGCCTTCACAGACGGTTAAAGTGGCGATGGTTGGAAAATACGTCGAGATTGGCGATTACGAATTTACAGATTCGTACATTTCAGTGAACCAATCTCTCGAACACGCCGGTGCCAATTTAGACACGCGCATCGATATTTCCTGGATTGATTCGGCCAGCCTTGAAATGGGAGGGGTCGAAGATGTGCTTGGAGAATTTGATGGCATTATTGTCCCGGGGGCCTTTGGCGAAGGAGGAGCCGAAGGCGTGATTGAGGCCATTCGCTATGCGCGTGAAAATGGCCTGCCATTTCTCGGGCTGTGTTATGGGCTTCAGATGGCCATTGTTGAATATGCGCGAAACGTCGTAGGATTGGAAGATGCCAATTCGGCTGAAAATGATCCCGACACGCCCCATGCTGTGATCGATATTCAAATGAGCCAACGGGAAATTATTGAAGAAAGTCGTTTTGGCGGCACGATGCGTCTGGGAGGATATGTAGCTGTACTCCGCCGTGAGAGTGTCGTACTCGATCTGTATGAGCGCACGGGGCGCCTGGAAGAAGACGCCTGGCGCATCGATCAACTGAGAAAGAATCCGGCTGAGGCTTTCCGTCTGGGTGTTCTTCTCGAAAGCGAGCGCTGTGTGATTGAACGCCATCGCCATCGCTATGAAGTATCGCCCAAGTTCGTCGATTTGCTCGATGAATTTGGCCTGATTTTTTCCGGGTATCACCGGCGAGAGGACGGCACCAAACTCATGGAATTTATCGAGTTACCCGATCATCCTTTTTTTGTGGCTACGCAAGCCCATCCCGAATTTAAGTCGCGCCTCGAACAGCCCGCCCCTTTGTTTTACGGTTTTGTAGAATCTGTTGTCGCTCATACAAAGGAACGAGTTGGTGATGCGTCGGTTTCTGAAAAAAGCGTCTGAGGTTCTGTTGTGTACCCTGTGCGCCTGCGCTCCTGCTGACCGGGTAGAGCAAGCAGTGGAAGAAACACCGGTTAACCGAGAAATGTGGCACTGGTCCACGCGGATTACAGATCGTGGCAAATCCCGAGCGCAGGTTCGGGCTGGCTCTTTTCAACAGGTGTCGGAAAATGAACCCGCTCGCTTTTTCGATGGGGTTCGGGTTGTATTTTTTAATTCCCAGGGCGATACAGTTTCCACGCTGAGTGCTGAAAGGGGCGAAATTAACGCATCGGGCGACGATATGAAAGTATTTGGATCTGTCGTTGTCGTGGCACGAGACCGCACGCAGTTACAAACGGATTCGCTGCGCTGGCAGCGCGATGAGGATCGCATTATGGGCGAGGGCCATGTGGTGATTTCTCGGCCCGATGGCACGGAGACGGGGGTGGGTTTTAATGCCTCGTCAGATCTGAAACAGTGGACGCTTTTGTTTGTAAATACGCAGATGAGACGCAAAAAGCCGTGAATAAAAATCTACGAATCTACGAATCTACGAATCTGCGAATCAGGACTAGTAAAATCTTTGGGTGGCGAGGAGGAATGAACTGCTGGCGCAGTTGTACACCGCTTCGTCTATTCGTCTATTCGTCTATTCGTCTTATGTTGCGATCAGAACTCCGGGGCTTTCTCGGAGTTTTGCTTATATGCACCTGCTCGGGAGTAAATGCCGAGCAGAGGCTCAGTGCAGATTGGGTGAAAACGCTGCTCTTGAACGACCAGACGCAGCGCAATTACCGCGGGAGCGTGGTGTATGAAGACAGCTTGCGCCAACTCACTGTAAAAGCCGATTCTGCACATGTACGCGTTGGAGATGCGATTTATCTTTTTGTACATCAAGTGAGTTACAAAGACACGGTGAGGGAAATTCGCGCTGATACACTCGTGTTTCAAGACCGCAAAGACCGCGCGACATTTCGAGGACACGTCTTTCTAAGCGATGATCAGCGCACGCTTGAGGCGCATATCGTGCAATTTTTAAGTAAAGAAGATTCGCTTATTGCCGAGGGTGATGTCATCCTTCTGTTGCCCGAAGGCCGAAGTCTGCGCGCTTCCCAATTGCGCTACGATTTGATCCGCGAGCGCGGAAATCTGCAGGGCCAGACGCAGTTACAGATAGTAGGGGAATACGGCGATACCCTTGAGGCTCAGTCCGATTCCATTGCCTTTGTCAATCGCGGGCAAGAACTCTTGCTCAATGGCAACCTCATCTTGCGTCAGGGACACACGCGCGGCAAAGCCATGTCTGGCGCGTATGCGGATTCTGCAATCGTCCTTTCTGGGAGGCCATTGATGACCTGGACCAATCCCAGCAGGCGCGATTCCGTTTCAGCACAAGGCACAAAAATTCTTATGGATGTGTCTGATCAGATCATCAATGCGATGGTGCTTTCAGATAGCACACGCATCCATGCTATGGCTCTTGCCAATGGTCATGCACAAAAAATACGCTCAGATTCTGCTCGGATTGTCTTTCGTGACGAAACCCCACAGCGCATGCACGCCTGGGGAAATGTGATACTCAATCTGAGCGAGCGGGATACGTCGCGTGCGGTGCTGTCTGGCGACGATCTCAAAGTGGCCTATAGAGATGGGAAATTGGATAGTTTGACGCTGTCTGGTGACTGTATCGGTTCTTATATTGCCCAGGACAGCCTATCGGAAAGCCGCCTGAGGGGCAAAAAATTTGTATTGTGGTTTTCCAACGGTGAGTTAGCCCAGATGACGATTTCCGATGAAGCACATTGCACGCGGACCACGCGAGATAACGACGATGTGACGGTTTCTGGGGATTATCTCCTTTTGAAATTTACTCCCGGTCAGTTGTCATCTATCCGAGCTGAAGGGGCTGTGCGAGGGCACTATACCGCTGAGTTGGAGGATGTGCCGTGAACCTGAGAGCCGAGGGATTGGTCAAAAAATACGCACGGCGCCTGGTTGTCAATCAGGTCAACTTAATTGTCAATCCCGGTGAAATTGTCGGCCTATTAGGGCCTAATGGCGCGGGAAAAACCACCTGTTTTTACCTCATTGTCGGCGCAATTTCGTCAAATGCTGGACACATTTTTTTAGGTGACCGAGACATCACTGCATTGCCCATGTATCGCCGCGCACGCCTGGGCATTGGTTATTTGGCACAGGAATCAACGGTTTTTAGGAAGATGTCCGTGTTGGAAAATGTACTGTCCGTGCTCGAATACGAGAAAATAGGTAAGGCAGAACGGTTAGATCGCGCCCACAAGGTATTGGAAGATCTGGGAGTAGGACATTTATCGCACCAACGCGCAGATAGTTTGTCGGGGGGAGAAACGCGCCGGCTGGAAATTGCGCGGGCACTCTCTCGGGATCCGCTTTTTATGCTGCTTGACGAACCTTTTGCCGGCGTGGACCCGCGTGCAGTTGAAGATATTCAGAATATTATTGCCGAACTGAAACGCCTGAATATTGGCGTTTTGATTACTGATCACAATGTGCGAGAAACTCTAGCGATTACAGATCGCTCCTATTTGCTCTCCGAAGGGAAAATTCTCCTATCAGGTACATCCCAGGCATTGGCAGCAAGCGACGAAGCGCGTCGCATCTATCTGGGTGACCGGTTTCGCCTCGATTCGTGACAAATTGGGAAAAGGGTTTACAATCCTCTTCGTTATTTGTTATTTTATTTAAAGTTGCCTTTTCTCTTTATCGAACACCAATGAGGACAAGAATGAAACATGTAACGATGGCAGAGTTGGAAGCTGGATTAAAAAATATCCGTCAGTCGCCCACAGATGCGGGTGTGTTAGCATTGATTGTGCGACGGCCGCAAGTTGAGGCGCGGGAGGTCCTGGAAGTGGGCGAACTCGATCTGTTTGAAGGACTCGTGGGAGACAACTGGAAAACACGCGGCAGTTCTCAAACGGCAGACGGGTCAGCCCATCCAGACATGCAACTCAACATCATGAACGCCCGCGTGATTGCCCTGTTGGCGCAGCAAAAGGAGCGTTGGGCACTGGCGGGGGATCAGTTGTATATGGATTTCGATTTAAGTGCAGAGAATGTGCCACCGGGTACCAGACTGAGTCTGGGAGAAGCGGTGATCGAGGTGACAGATCAACCTCACACGGGCTGTAAAAAATTTGCTGCGCGTTTTGGGCTGGACGCGCTGAAATTTATCAGTTCTCCCGTGGGAAAACAGCTTCAGTTGCGCGGAATAAATGCAAAGGTCATTCGCTCTGGCGCGATACGGATAGGTGACACTGTGAAGAAAGTTAAACTATGATTGGTCTTGATCATACACAATCTCAGATGCTCCAGCAAAAACTGGCACCGCAACTTATCCAATCTTTGCACTTGCTCCAAATGCCAACTCTGGAATTAGCGGAGTTAATTCGACAAGAATTGGAGATCAATCCGCTTCTGGAAATTGATGAAGACGCTACTCTGGATTTGGAACAAGAAGAACCTGAATTCGAACAGGACGACGAAACCGAGGATGAAGATCGGGATGAGGAACCCGTTGAGGAATTGGAGTTTGAAGAAGCGGATTTAAACACAATCGATACAGACATATTCGATGAGCATGACTGGGACCACTACCTAAATGAATCCGGGTATGCCAGCCCGCGTGAAGAATTTGAATCCAATGAAGACTGGCACAACGACAGCACCACCCAAAAAACACTTCGAGATTCACTTTTAGAACAGGTGGCAGTTACGGATCTTTCACCGAGTGATCGCATCATCGCCGAATATTTAATTTGCAATATTGACGAAGACGGATTTCTGGGATGTTCGACAGGAGAAGTGGCTGATGAGCTTGGGGTCAACCAAGATAACGTGGAATGCATTTTGGGCATTATCCAGACATTTGACCCAGTAGGTGTTGGTGCACGAAACCTACAAGAGTGTTTGTTGATTCAGTTAAAAGAAAAAAATATCACAAACGGTTTGGTTGCAAAGGTGGTACGCAATCACCTCGACGATTGGATCAAACGCCGGTTTGGGCAGATCAGCCAGGCACTCGATACAAGCGTGGATGATATGCGCGTTGTCGAAGAAGTCCTCGCATCGCTCAATCCCAAACCCAATATTGAATCGGAACCCGCATTGAATCTCAATCACGTCATTCCCGACCTCGAAGTTCAAAAGATTGGTGACGAGTACGTCGTTTCCCTGACTGATCGCACGCTGCCCGAATTGCGTGTCAGTCCAGTTTATCGCACTTTGCTCAGACAATCTGACAAATCTGGACGAGGTGACCCAAAATTGCGAGAGACCAAAAAATTTGTCGTTGAAAAACTCAATTCTGCGCGCTGGTTTATCAATGCGATTCACCAAAGACGCGCAACCATGTTAAAGGTCATGCGATGTATTGTCGAAAATCAGATTGATTTTTTTGACCGAGGTCCTGGTTTTCTCAAACCGATGGTACTTCAAGAAGTAGCTGATCTGGTGCAGATGCACATTTCGACCATCAGCCGTGTGAGCAATGGCAAATACGTGCAAACATCGCATGGCGTTTATGAGTTGAAATATTTTTTTGATGGAGGATTGAGTCGATACGATGACGACGATATATCTGCCAGAAGTGTAAAAGAAAAAATTGCAATGCTCATTCATGATGAAGACGTACAGAATCCGTTGAGCGATCAACACATATCAGATATGCTAAGAGAAGAAGGCATTAATATCGCGCGGCGCACAGTAGCCAAATATCGAGATCAACTCAATATTAGCTCTGCGCGACTTCGGAAGGCGCTTTAGAAAGAATCAACGAATCAGCGAATCTACGAATCTACGAATCCACGATAGCAGTTGGGGGGTTGAGCGGGGTTCGTCTATTCGTCTATTCGTCTATTCGTCTATTCGTCTATTCGTCTATTCGCTTCAGTCTGTCTGCTGAGTGCTGATTTCGTCTTCTGAGATTTTGTGTACACTTTTGGGATTGAAGGTCTGCTGGGTATTGATGCGGAGTGCAACTTCAATCCGTCCGCCAGTTAGCACAAAAAACTGAATCAGAAACCCGCCACCTTGCATGGTTTCAACCTGGTAAGCGTCGGTGTCTAATCCGTCGAGCAATTGGGGAAGGGTGGTTTCAAATCGTGGATGTTGTGTAATATCGGGAGGCAATGCCATAATCAGGGTTCCCGGTTCTGTATTGAGATAACCTCCGATGCGTTGTCGCGTGCTAACCATGTGGGAAATAATCCTGCAGGCATAATCGAATTCATCGCCGCCATTTCGATCTGGCGGCACTATCCCCCAGGTCAGGTGGTGGATAAAGGGATTGCCGTATCCCTGCCCAAGCATCTGATCAAGCGCGGGTTGGTCAACGGGATGAACCACTGCGACATAGTGAAACCAGCCACGTGCGAGAGCAGGATGCCCGAACGGCAAACCCGATGGCACGTTGATATAATCCTGTTCATCGACGGGTGAGGGATAACACCTGGTGTCCCAACCCGCAATATAACCCATCGTTTTTAGAGGTCCCGCGACGAGGTACGGTGGATCTGTAAAGATCGCTGCGTGGTCCATGTTGGGATACAATTTGACGCCAGCAGCAGAAATTTTTTCGGCGACTTGCAAGGCTTCATCAAAGCGTTCAGACGCATTCTCTATTTGGAGAACTGCGTGAAAGTCTTCGGGTAATTTACAGTCCATAGTATCATCCTCCTATTGGTTAAAAGATACAACCAATAAGAGACTTTTTCGATATACGTCAAGAAAAAATACCCCCCGGTCACTTTAGTGGCTGGGGATTTTTTAGTGAAAAATTTGATTCATTTATTTTCGAAAATTGAACGATTCGTACTCTCAAGGAGTTTGGTTATATAACCTTTCAGGAGCATAACTCACTGATTTAATGTCTCTTGCGGCATTTTTCAGATTTTGGCACGCGTTTTGCAGATGTCATGATCAAAAAACATTGCGCGAGGTCAATATGGTGAGATACGGGATTGGTATTGTAATATCAGGAATGCTTTTTTTTGCACAAGTTTTGCACACTGAATCGGCTGTCGTAATCAATGAGATCCTTGCAGATCCGCCATCGGGAGATAGAGGCGATGCCAATAGGGATGGAATCCGAGACGGAAATAAGGACGAATTTATAGAAATACTGAATACTGGACCGGAGTCTATTGATATCGGTGGATGGCAATTGTCAGACTTGAAACCCGGTTCAAAAGGACCGTTCACTTTTCCTGAAAACACCCGGATTGATCCGGGCGAATACATCGTACTTTTTGGCGGCGGGACGCCGACCGGGTTTGAAGGCAAAGTTTTTGTTGATGATGGCAGAATCGGTGGGGGATTGAGCAATTCGGGAGATGCGGTGTTTCTGATCAATCCAACTTCAGGCGATACGATTGCAAGCGCGGAATGGGGAAGTGAGGGGGGCAAGGATCAATCTCTGGTGCGGTATCCGGAAGGAACTGGCAGGTGGGTGTTGCACAGTGCTTCCCCTGGAAGAGGGTTGTTTTCGCCGGGTAAACCACGGTCGCTTTTTGATAAACTCGAGTCCCTTCCCGAATATGTGGACCTGATAGCAGGAGAATACGTTTATCTGATCCCAGCGATTTATAGCCACGAAACTGGGGAAACAAGGCGGATTGAGGATGAGGTTTTATGGGTATCGTGGGATACCACTATCGTGCGAATTGAACAGAGCAACAAGGTGGTTGCTGTGCGTGCTGGAGAGACAAAGGTCGGGTTTTTATGGAATGGTCGCGAGAGCCTTCACACATATATCCGGGTGTTGGAAAAGGAAAAACCGCCATTGGTGATCTCGGAGGTGCATCCCAATCCCGCCTGGGGGAACGCGGGTGATACCAATGGCGATGGGGTGCGGCACACCTATCAGGACGAGTTTATCGAAGTGGCGAATCTGAGCGAGAATCCCATTGACATTGGCGGCTATTTTCTCGGTGATGACGATGTGCCTGTAAAAAAGCTTTTTCGATTTCCCGATAACACAGTGCTCGATACACAAGCAGTTGTCGTGCTCTTTGGCGGTGGGGATATGCCAGTTAGCGAACGGATATTTGCCGATGACGGTCGCATTGGCGAT
This sequence comes from Gemmatimonadota bacterium, assembly GCA_009838845.1. Lineage (NCBI taxonomy): Bacteria > Pseudomonadati > Gemmatimonadota > Gemmatimonadota bacterium. The sequence continues at coordinate 57,366 of VXRD01000052.1, forward strand.
GGGCTGGCCAATGGAGGTGATACCGTGCAGTTATTGGCACCAGATAGTAGTACGGTGGTATTTTCAATGACGTATGAACACTCGACCAGAGGCGTATCCTATGCCAGAGATGAAGACGGCAATTATCTGTTACACAACCAGATATACAAAGAAGAGCCTACTTCAGTCGGACGCTTAAGGCCTGGTGATGATCCGATTGAACCCGAAGGGTTGACTGAGGAGGTGACTGTCCCCGATGGCCTGGTATTTTCCGAAATCTTGATGCTGCCGGAACAGGTGGATGCCAATAACGATGGGATTGTTGATCGAGATGAGGATACTTTTGTTGAATTGACTAATATAGGTGCGGATACGCTCGACCTGAGCGGATGGCTACTCGGCGATGACTATATTATTGTCTCTAAGTTTTTCTCTTTTCCCGATAATGTCGTGCTCGTGCCCGGTGGTTATATCACCATTTTTGGTGGGGGAACGCCTTCAGGTATTCCCGGTCGCGTTTTGTCTGTGGGAGATCGAATCGGCAATGGCCTCGCTGATGGCGGCGATGTCGTCCATCTAATCATGTCCGATGGTAAGACTGTGGCGCGGTCTGTGCGCGTACCAAAAGCTACACCAGACATTTCATGGCTATTTTCGCCCGATGATCCTCCAGAGTTACATCCCAAAATCCCCGGCAGGCACGCAATGTCGCCCGGTACATCACCAGATGGACAAGCGGCGGATTCCATAAATACAGCGACACTCGACATATTCCAACCTCCCGAAGGCCTGGTAATCTCTGAAGTCTATCCCAATCCCGCCGCAGGCGATGCAGGCGATACCAATGGCGATGGGGGGCGACACACCTATCAGGATGAGTTTGTAGAGATAGCGAATTTGGGTAGGCACCCCATTGATATTGGCGGCTATTACCTTGGTGATGACGATGTACCTGTGGAAAAATTTTTTCAATTTCCCGATAGCACAGTGCTCGATACGCAAGCAGTCGTCGTGCTCTTTGGTGGGGGAGATATGCCAGTTAGCGAGTGGATTTTTGCTGATGACGGTCGCATTGGCGATGGGCTGGCCAATGGAGGTGATACCGTGCAGTTACTGGCACCAGATGGAAGTACAGTGGTCTCTAAAATGACGTATGAGAACGCGCGCCAGGGCATATCCTTTGCGAGAGACGATGACGGAAATTATCTATTACACAATGAGATATACGAAGGGAAATCTATCTCTATCGGACGCTTAATGCCCGGCGATGATCCGATTGAGCCCGAGGGATTGACTGTTTCAGATGGCCTGGTATTTTCAGAAATCTTGATGCTGCCCGAACAGGTGGATGTCAATAACGATGGAATTGTCGATCGGCATGCAGATGCTTTTGTCGAATTGACCAATATCGGTGCAGATACGCTCGACCTGAGCGGGTGGCTACTCGGCGATGACGATATCGTAGTCTCTCGATTCTTTTTCTTTCCCGATGATATCGTGCTTGTGCCCGGCGGTTATGTCACCATTTTTGGTGGGGGAACGCCCGTGGATATCCCCGGTACTGTCTTGTCTGCTGAAGGTCAGATTGGCAATGGACTCAGTAGCGGGGGGGATGTCGTCCACCTTATCATGCCCGATAGCAAGACCGTGGTGCGGTCTGTGCGCGTACCAAAAGCTACCCCAGACGTTTCATGGCTATTATTGCCTGATGCCCCTCCAGAGTTACATCCCAAAATCTCCGGCAAACACGCAATGTCGCCCGGCACATCATCTATTTCGGAGGTGAAATCAGACACTCTGACTGGTGTGGGTGCCGTATCGGGAAAACCGATTGTTTTTGATGGTGAAGACCAGACAGTTAATAGTCCTATTTCTGATAATTCCAAACCAGGTGAGGAGGAAGAGAATTACAAAGAGGGTATTTACCCATCACCCAATCCCTTCAATTCTACAACTGTATTGGGTTTTTACACTACAGGAGGCCCTGTTTATGTGACTATATACAATATTCTGGGACAACCTATCAGACGATTGGTTCAGCAGCATTTGCCAGCCGGATATTATCGGCGTATATGGGATGGTAAAAATGACTTTGGAGTATCTGTGAGTTCAGGAATTTATATCGTCCTTCTAAAAGACAAAGAAGCGACATTTACCCAGCGCGTCGCGCTCTTGAAGTGAGAAGCGATATTATTTTTTACCTTTTACCAAATAGAAGGGAGGTGAAACAGGATGGCACAACCCGAAATCACATTTCGTCATGGTCTGTGTAGTGCTTCGATTTTTGAAAATGAATACAAGCGCGGTGAAGAATCTTTCACTGTACGCACGGTTTCATTTCAGCGGAGTTATTTGGACAAAGAGGGGAATTGGCAAACAACCAATAGCTTGAAGGTGAACGACATTCCCAAAGCCGTATTGGTGTTGAATAAAGCGTATGAGTTTTTGACATCAAACAGTCAGGTTGAAGCAGAATCAGATGATGCGGCTACAATGGCAGATGAACAGGTTTGAGGAATTGGCGCACTTATACCTCATACCCTTTCAGTTATCAGTTCGATAATTCAAATGAAAAAAGGTCCAGTAATTAGCTGGACCTTTTGTGTGTACCGGTTCATTTGTAAACCGCTTGTGGCGTAAACGTTTGTGTTTATGACTTACTTCATTATGCTACCTGCCTGTTTCAGAAATATAGATAGTTAGACAATGCCTATGGGTCCAAAGGCTCGTGCAATGCTTTCTTGATCAGAACACCTGCTTTGAAATAGCTCTTTCGCCGCGCAGGAACATAGACAATCTCGCCTGTGCGGGGGTTGCGTGCAGCGGGTTTGGGCTTGGTCGGCTTGATACCCAGCACACCAAATCCTCTGATTTCGATTCGATCACCGGCGATCAGGTTTTCGCGCATCGTGTTAAAAAGTGTATTTACAATCTCATAAGCGAGTTGTTTTTTGATTCCCAGACGATCGGAAATTTTTAACGCGATGTCTTTTTTTGTCATCGTCATGCGGTCCTCCCATTTCACATATATTCTCAAGCCATTGGCTAATATAGCCCTAAACATCTAAGATGCAAGACAAAAATGTTTCATAGTGTCACAAAATTGAAAAATTGCATTTGTTCTATATGTCGCTTATTTTATTATTGTTAATGAGGATAATACATGAGAGCAAAATCAGAAACCAGTGTAATACACCGCGTCACGCGGTATGATGGCTCTATTGGCAAATCCACAGATGATGTGCTGGTCGTAGAGGAGCCGCTTGAAATTCGTGTTGCCGGGGAATCCGTTGCCGTGACCATGCGAACGCCGGGGGACGACCGCGCCCTTGCGCTGGGATTTTTGTATGGCGAGGGGATCATTCGTGAAATTGGCGATGTCGGACGTGCGGAACACTGCGGTCGCCCGGGGACTCCTGAGTACGGAAATGTTATTGATGTTCTCCCACGTCCGGGCGAGATACTCGATCCCGAAAGGATTCGAGCGGGACGAAGAGGCACATTGACTTCATCGGCGTGTGGGGTATGTGGGCGCGAGCAGATAGAAGATATGATGCAACGGTGCCAGCCGATGGACGACAATCGCGCCGTTCGGACAGCGATGATTTTTTATGCACAAGAACAAATGCGTCAATCCCAGTACGTGTTTGCACAAACAGGGGGTGTTCATGCTGCTGCCGCATTTTCAGAAACGGGAGATATGTATTGCTGTTTTGAAGATATTGGCCGACACAATGCAGTAGATAAGGTTGTAGGACATTTGATCGAAACGCATAACATAGTAGAAGGAGAGGGAGTTCAGATACTCGCGGTAAGTAGCAGAGCGAGTTTTGAAATCGTGCAAAAGGCCGTTGTTGCGCGCATACCTGTCGTGGTTGCCGTATCTGCAGCGAGTTCATTGGCAGCAGATCTTGCACAGGCGATGGGAATAACTCTCATTGGTTTTGCACGCGACAAAAGGATGGTCATTTATACAGGGGCTGTGCAATAGGGTGGGGTAAGAGATCTCGCATCCCCTATAGGCGGTTGGGCTGGTTGGCCCAACCGCTAAATTTTGCCGTATATGGGAACACTATTTGCAAATTTCAGGTCTAATCGTTGGCAAAGCACAATGAGGGGCATATTGATGGTTATTCGCATTTCAAACTTGACAAAAGTATATCGACGTGGCGCGGTTCCCGCCTTAGACGATGTCACATTGACCATTCCGCACGGAACATTTGGCCTATTGGGACCCAATGGTGCAGGCAAGACAACGCTGATTAAAATTTTATCGACTCAGATGGACGCATCGAGTGGCAACGTGACCATGGATGAGTTCGACCTCGTAAAAGACCGCACTGAAATTCGCCGGCGCCTGGGATATTTGCCCCAGCATTTTGGGACCTATCCACAACTGACTGCCTGGGAATTTCTCGATTATATGGCTGTTTTAGGCGGCATGCATAATAGAAGTTCGCGTTTGAATCGCGTGGAGCAAGCTCTAAACGAAGTCGGATTGTACGAAGCGCGCAATCGGCGTTCGGGCACGTTTTCAGGTGGCATGATGCGTCGCCTTGGCATTGCACAGACCATTTTGACCGATCCAGAGTTTCTCATTGTCGATGAACCCACCGTGGGACTTGACCCGGAAGAGCGCATACGGTTTCGGGGTATTTTGGGACGCTTGAGCAGCGATCGCGCAATTTTGATTTCCACGCATATTGTGGGCGATATTTCGAGTACCTGCGAAGATCTCGCGGTCCTGGATACCGGACGGCTGATCTTCCGCGGTTCTCCCGGAGAACTCATTTCAAAAGCCGATGGCAAAACGTGGGAAGTACAGGTCGATGATGCTGGCTTTGAAATGCTGTCGCGCGTGTTTCGCGTAGTCACAGTAAATGTTGAGGGCGATTTGATGCGTCTGCGTATGGTGGGCGATGGCGAGCCTCCCGCTGATGCCGAAGCAGTCGCGCCCAATCTCGAAGATGCCTATGTCTATTTTGTCGGAGGCGATACCACAGGCGAAATCGCCGCGTAGCCGCGTAAAGGATTAATGCCATGTTATCTATTTTTTACAATGTATGGGGCGTTGCGCGTTATGAGCGCAAAATGCTCTTGAGAACCACAAAATTCCGTATTTTGGGCGGTCTGGGCATGAGCATTCCCGTTTTGCTCGGCATCGGCTTTGCCATAGCAGAAGCCAACGGTGCTGAACTGCCCGTGGGAATCGATTCTTATGTTCCATTTTTAGTGTACAGTTTCTTGCAGACCATTGTCATAGCATTTATTGTGGGAGATTTTAGAGCAGCGGATGAACAGGCGCATATTTACGAAGTCGTGGCCGGACGTCCCATTTCCACTGCGGAACTGGTTGCGGGTAAGTATCTGGGCATTGTTAGCGCGCTTGTCTTTTTGAGCCTGGGCGTTCTGCTTTTAACCCTGAGTATCCAGGCTGCAAAAATCAGCATGACGGGTAATCCATTTACAATAAAACCCTATATCAGCTACCTCGTGCTCATGAACCTGCCCGCTCTCATTTTTATGTCTTCTGTGACATTTTTCCTGGGTGCAGTATTGCGACGGCAAGCGGCAGTTGCTCTGATTGTGATCGGGTATTTGTTGGCCGTCCTGTTATTCCTGGGCAGGCGATATGACGGCATCTACGACTTTGGTGCTTTTTTTACGCCTCTGTATTATTCCGACCTGATTGGTCTGGCAGATATGACGCAAGTGGGGCTAAAGCGCCTGTTTTACATCTTGCTCGGCATTGGATTTTTTGGCTTTTCAATTGATTGGTATCCCCGTCTTGCACATTCTTTAGTCGCGCGGTGGTTTGGCCGAGGATGCGCGCTGACCGGTTTTGGCTTAGCCGTGGGGCTTTACTTTTATATGGATTCAGAAGCGCAAGATGGGAAAGCGTATCGCAGTTCGTTGCTCGAGCAACAGGAAGCGGTTGCGAATATTCCCGTTGCGGAAATAACCCATTACGATCTGGCATTGACGCTTTTGGAAGAGGAGCCGCTTGCCGTCTCTGGCACGATTAGATTGAAAAACCCCCATGAAGCGCCGCTTGATACGCTGATACTTTTGCTCAATCCCGGATTTGAAATCCAGAGCCTGATGCGCGGCGATGGCGGCGCAATAATGTGGGAGCGTATGGGAAGCGTGATCCGCATCATACCCGCTAACCCTCTGCAATCGGAGCACGAACTCGATCTGACATTGGCTTATGTGGGTGATATTAACACGGATGGTTTTGATCTCCAACGAGAAAAAGCGAGACCGAAGTTACGCAAACGCGACGGCATATTTAATAAGGGATCTGTAACGGCGTGGATTCGCGACAATTCCGTCTTTTTGCCTCCGCGCAGCCGATGGTATCCCGTGACAGGCGTTGATTACGGCTATGAGGACACGCGTAAGGTCTCTTTTTCAACGGCAAATTTGCAAATAACATATCCGAAAGGCATCGAAGTCATTACTCAGGGGCAAGTCAGCAAGACCGATACGCTCGGTACACAGGTAACGCGTCAATGGATCGTCGAAAAACCCGTGCCTGTCCTATCGCTGAATGCGGGCGAATACCGCGTTTATCGCGCGACCATTCACGATGTCGAATGCGCCCTTTACGCCCACCCATCGCATCTGCGTCCGGTCCGATTTTTTGAAGGTGCCGAAGAAGAGATTTTGCGCGCGCTTGGGCAAATTATGGACGCAATGGAGCAGGAATCGGGCATGAAATATCCCTATCCCAGTCTTTCTCTGGTGGAAATTCCCTTCCACGTTCAGTGGTATTACGAAGGCTGGGAAGAAAAGGGCGGTTTGACACAACCCGGCGTGTTGATGATTGAAGAAGATGTGTTCATGAGGCAGCAATTTACCCGAGATTTTAGGCGTTCTCAAGAGCGCTCACGCGGCAATCGTGAACCCAAAGACATTAAAAAAGATCTTTTGGTACGCGCGGTTTTTTCGACCTTTTTTTCCAGAGAAGGAAATTCGGGCAGACAGGGACAACCCGGTGGGTTATTTCGCAGCCCTGTTGTTCAACTCTGGGCTTATGACAAGCAGTTTGTGGGCGAACATCATTCCCTTCTCAAAAAGGGCATGCCCCTGTATCTCCAGAATGATTTGAGTTCCAATATGACCTCTGCTTTTTATTCGAGCCAACGACGCGGTGGTGGCGGCGATAGGGGGCGTGGCGGTCGCGATGGTCCTGGCGGTCGCGGTGGTCCCGGTGGTCGCTTCGGCTCGGGTGGGGGATCGGGTGCGGCCTGGGATACGTTAATTGCGAAAATGCAGCGAAAATCATTTGCCGATTTGAATCCCGAAAAGCAAGCCGGTCTCTACCGCCAAGTTCTCGACGCCAAGGGGCCCGCACTTTTTCAAATGATGGAATCTTTTTTGGGTGAGGAAACATTTCGCACGGTCTTAGACGACATAGACCACAATCACAAATACGAGGACATCGATTTTTCGACCTTTGAACGCGCTGCTGTGGGCGATACCACAGAAAGTGAAGAGAGCCAAAAATTGCAACGCCTCGTCAACGACTGGATTTTTAGTACAGAAATCCCGGGCTATACCCTCACAAGGGTAAAAGCTCTGAAGATGGACGACGGTTTTGGAATGGTGGTCTATCAATTGATTCTGAGAATTAAGAATAGCGAACCTGGCAGGGGATATGTGCAAATTACTGCTACGGGGCGGGGCGATGAGGCCGTAAAGGGCGTAGAGATTGAAGGGGGACAGGAGGTTGAAGTTTCGATGGTTCTGTGGGAGCAACCATTCAGGGTGATGGTCGAACCCTTTTTTGCGCGCAATCGGCGCCCTCTGATGTCCCCCGTGCGCGTTCCCGAAGATGTCACAGAGGGCTTTCCAGTTGCTTATGTCAAAGACGTGACGGGCGAAGAGTCTGGTCCTGTTGAGATTATTGTAGATAATGACGACGACGGATTTTCAATGCCCGTGCGGCGCGCAACGCGCTACTTCCGGCCCGGACTCAAAGGCGGCAACTGGCGCGAACAGGGACTGCCAATGGCCTTTGGACGATTTGAGACAAATTACCGAAGAAAGTCTCAAGGGGATGGTGCACAGCCTGCGGTTTGGGCAGCGCAAATGCCCAGAGACGGCGAGTACGATGTGAGCTTCTTTTTTCCCGATCCCTCAATGGCCAGGCGCATTCGAATTGCATCGACCTTTACACTCACGGTTTTTCACGGGGGCAAAGCCGATACACTCGAAATAGAACGCGACCAGATGAAAGCGGGATGGAATTATCTGGGTCGATACAAATTTACCGAGGGCGAAGAAGCCGCAGTCGAATTGTCTGACCGCGCAGAGGGGCGAGGGGGTCTCTATGCCGATGCCGTGCGATGGCGCTTTTTTGATCCGGAAAACCCCGATGCCTACGAAGATGAAATGCCCACCTTTACTGGGCGCGGCAGAGGTGGACCAGGTGGCGGACGTGGCGGTGGCGATCGCGGCGGGGATGGTAGGCGAGGTCCCGGTGGTAACAGGGGTGGCGGCGGATTTTTGGGATTTTAATTTAACGGAGGAATGGACGTGAAGTTTGATTTTTGCTCAAAATTTCTGTTGGCAATTGTCCTTTGTGGGCTGGCCGCCTGTGATCAACAGGCGGAACAGCGCACCGTTGACCTGACGGTTCCCGTTACTGTTCAATCCGTAGAGACGGGAACAATCGAATCCATTGTGACGGCTACCGGGACACTTAGACCTGTGCGCGAAGCCCAGATCACAACGGAGATTCGGGGAAATCTGTACTGGAGCAAGGGGAGTAATAACCGCCTACTCGCCAAAGGGGCAGAGGTTAGAAGGGGGCAAACCATAGCGCGACTCGACAGCGACGAATGGGTTGTCGGCGCACGGGTGGAAGCGCGTAAACTGGCGGTTGAAACAGCCAAACGAACGCTAAAAGAACAGGAAACCCTGTTTAGCCGACAACTGGCAACGGAAATGGACGTCGAAAGTGCGCGTAGAGCCTGGGCCGATGCAGAAGCCAATTATCAGGATGCCCTCATCAAGATCGATAAAACCAGGCTTTTAGCTCCCATACAGGGTGTGTTGTCGGAACTCGCGGATATTACGCAGGGAACGCTGGTGACGCCGAATACCGCAATCGCAAAAATTATGGATTATACACAGGTATTTGTCGATCTGAAAATTCCCAATGCCCAGATTATTAACGTGAAATTGGGCCAGAGCATCCGCGTGAGCAATTACGCTTTGCCCGAAGAAGTTTTTGAGGGCGAAATTGTTGAAATGGATCCGGCTATTGATCCGGTCACGCGCACGGTTCAGGTCGTCGGAATGGTCGATAATCCCGACTTGCTGTTGCGGGCGGGGATGTTTGTCAAAACAGAAATAGTCACGGAATCGCGGCAAAACGTCGTACTTATTACGCGCAATCTCGTTTTGCGGCGGCGAAATCAGAAGGTCGTTTTCGTCGAAGAAGAAGGCCGCGCACAACAACGCGAAGTCGAAACAGGTCTGGAAGACCGAGACCGCGTGGAAATTGTGGTAGGACTTGAACCAGGTGAACAGTTGATCACGAGCAATTACGAAACGCTGAGGCCGCGAACTCGAGTGCGGGTCACGGGAGATAGACGATGAATTTGCCGGAATTTTCAACGCGATATCCCGTGACGATTGCCATGGCGACTCTCGCGGTAGTGTTGCTTGGATGGATATCGTTAGACGGATTGGGTACCGATCTCTTGCCCGATTTGCAGACGCCAGTCGTCACCATAGACCTGACAGCACCGGGCAAATCCCCTGTCGAGATCGAAGAAAGCTATACGCGCCGCCTCGAACGCGATGTGAGCACGATTAACGGCGTCAAGCGCGTCTATTCGATTACCCGTTCAGGACAGGCTGTGGTCATTGCAGAATTTGCCTGGGATGCGGACATGGATTACGGGTTGCTCGACGTGCAAAAAAGAGTGGGGCGCTATGCGGTCAATGAAGATGTATCACAGTTGGATGTGACGCGCGAAGATCCGCTCTCGCTTGCGGTGATGCGCATTGCGATTACAGCAGACGAAAACACGGAACTCGACGCATTGATGGGTACGGTAGAATTGTTGATCAAACCCAAATTGGAAGCCCTCGACGGCGTGGCGTCTGCCGAGGTGGAAGGGGGAGCGGAAAAGGAAGTGCGCGTTACACTCGATCCTTATTTGCTCGAAGCGTTTGGGCTTTCATCCGATGCGGTCATCAATCGCATCGCACAGGCAAATGCCGATGTATCCGGAGGTACGCTCAGAGAAAATCAGCAGTCGTATCTGGTCAAAGCCCTCGGTCGCTTAGATGACATAAACGATGTGCGGGAAGTCATCGTGGGAGAAAGGCGCGGGGGAGGGGGCACAGTTTCTGGCGATCGCGTGCCGGTACGCGTGCGCAACGTGGGCACGGTTGACCTGGAATATCAAGAGCGAGAAACCATTGTGCGCCTCGACGGACGGGAATGCGTTGGCCTCGCCATTTACAAAGAAGCCGGTAGCAATACAGTCGCCGTGGTCAATACGGTATTGGATGCGATAGACGATATCGAAGCAGACCTGAGCGGCATGCACTTCACAACCGTCGAAAACCAGGCGCGATTTGTCGAAGATGCCATAGGAGAAGTCGAAACATCTGCCATTCACGGGGCATTTTTGGCGATTCTCGTGCTTTTGATCGCGTTGCGGAGCTGGACAGTGACGCTGGTGATCGGGTTGGCAATCCCCATTTCCGTATTGGCGACATTCACGCTTATGTACTTTGAGGGTTTGACCCTGAATATTATGACGCTGGGCGGGTTGGCTCTGGGTGCGGGCATGCTCGTTGACAATGCCATTGTGGTTATTGAGAATATTTATCGTCACCTGGAAAGCGGCGAGGACGCGCGCACAGCATCGAGCCGCGGCGCCTCTGAAGTCGGCGTGGCAATTTTGGCTTCAACGCTGACGACCGTGGCTGTCTTCTTGCCCATTGTCTATTTGCAGGGGCTGGCGGGCAAACTCTTTGTGGATCAGGCATGGACAGTTGCATTTTCTCTGTTGTCTTCTCTGGTTGTGGCAATGACGACGATTCCGATGCTGACGTCGCGCATCTTTAGACGGTTGAATACTACGCACAAAACGACTGTTCGGTCGGACAAATACTATCGGTTTCTCAATGGTATTTTGAACCGCAAACTCATCATGCTCGGCGTCGTATTGCTAATTTTGGGCGGAACCGGGTATATCGCCCGCGAGTTGCAGACAGAATTTATTCCGCGCGAAGATCAAGGGCTATTCCAAATTGACCTCACATTGTCCGAAGGCTCGCGTGTGGAACTGAGCGATCAGGTCGCCCTGCACGTCAAAGAGATTGTCGAAAGCGTTGGCGGGAGCGATGTGGCGCATGTGTACGCGCTGACCGGCCTCAACCCCGCTCGGATATCGACCGGAGGCGAACCGACGGGTCCCAATCGCGCGACTCTATCGGTGGCGTTGCACACACAGCGGTCGCGCAGCGTCAGCGAACTGGTGCGCGACCTGGATCCCATTTTAAGTGCCATGCCCGATATCGAAGTGAAATACAAGTTGCACGAAACCGCGCTTGAAGGCGTGATGGGGGGACAAGAAGCGCCCATTCAGGTCGAAGTGTCTGGAGAAAATCTCGATATTTTGGCACGCATCACAAAAGAGCTTCAGACGAGGATTGAGGATCTGCCTTCGGTGTACAATGTGCGCACGAGCTTTCAGGGCGGGCAGCCAGAAGTCGATCTGGCGATTCGCGATGAGGTGGCGGCGGCATTCGGATTGACCACCCAGACCATCAGCCGCACATTGGAAAGACAATTATCGGGTGAAGTTGCTGGCGAACTGTCTAAAGACCAGCGCACGCGGGATATCCGGGTAAAATATCGAGATATTGATCTGCGCGAACTCCACACCATGCAAATCGAAGGAACAGATGGCGCGATCCTGACGTTGGGGGATATTGCCGAGCTCAATATTATTGAAGGTCCCCGCGAAATTTTGAGAGAAGATCAGCGTCGCGTAGGGCGCATTACGGGATATCTCACAGAAGGACGCATTTTAAGTGAAGCCGTTGCCGACGTACGCGCCACCATGCAGGAAGTGGTTGTGCCGTCGGGGTATCGCATTGAAATTGGCGGAGAAGAGCGCGAGCGAGCGGCATCATTTGAAAGTCTCAAATTTGCACTCCTGCTTTCGATTGTGCTGGTCTATATGGTGATGGCATCGCTATTTGAATCCACGCTCCATCCGTTTACCGTCATGTTTTCCGTTCCCTTAGCCGGCGTCGGCGTGATATTTGGATTCTATTTTTTGGGCGAACCGCTCAGTGTGATGGCCTATATCGGCATCATTATGCTGGGCGGTATTGCGGTCAACGATGCGATCATTCTCGTGGATCGCATCAACCAGCTCAGGCAAGCTGGCCTGACGTTGCGAGAAGCGATTCTACAGGGCGGTCAAGACCGCTTGCGCCCCATTATGATGACGAGTGCGACGACTATTCTCGCCCTGCTGCCCATGGCAATCGGCTTTGGCGAGGGGGCAAAATTGCGCGCGCCTATGGCTATTGCCGTCATTGCCGGCCTGGTGACATCGACATTGATGACCTTACTCGTGATACCCACCATGTATGAACTAATTGATCGCCTCCGGGGGAAATCCGCGTGACGCTTGCTGGTATTGCCGTTCTGCGGCCCGTGACTACGGCCATGTTTTTTATAGGTCTGGCTATTTTAGGCGCGATTTCATTGGATCGGTTGCCCGTTCAGATATTTCCCGAACTCGTCCGCCCTGAGGTCTTTGTCACAGTCACTCAGCAGGGCTATTCGCCCGAACAGGTCGAGCGGGAATTGGTGATGCCCGTCGAGAGAGAGGTGGGCAAACTCGAAGGCATTGAGGCGTATGAGTCCTTTTCGCGCCAGAATAACGGCGGGGTACGCATTTCCTACGCGCCCAATACGGATATGAAATTCGCCCTGTTACAGCTCGAAAGCCGCATCACGCGCCTGCAACCGCTTTTGCCCGCAAGAACGCGGGTCAACATACAGCGCTTTGATTCCTCTGATCTGAGTGCATCGGTGATGCAAATCCACGTGTTGGGCGAAGGTGATATAAACTGGTTGCGCGAATTTGCCGAGGAGAAAATCAGACCGGAATTGGAAGCGGTCGATGGCGTTGTCAACGCGCAGGTCCTGGGCGGGCAAAGGACGGCTATTGAAATTATTGTCGATCCATTGATGCTGCAGGCGCACCAGCTTTCGATGTCCGATGTTCGCAATCGCATCAATGCGTTTAATACGCGACGACAATATCTCGGGCGAGTGTACGACGGCGACCAGGCTTATGCGGTCAGCATTCAGGGCCAATTTACAGACCTCGTGCAAATCCGCAGAGTCGTTATCAAACCGGAATTGCCCCTGCACCTTGGCGACATTGCCAAAATTCGCTACGGCCTTCAGGAGCGTACAGACCTGCAACGCATCAATGGCAAAGCCGCCGTTGGCATCCGCATTCAAAAAGACGATGAAGCCAATCTCATCGAACTTGCAGGAGAACTCGAAGATACCATCGAACGCGTCAACGGCGATCTTGCCTATGAAAATATCCAGCTCGTGATCAGCCAGAATCAGGCAGAGATTATGAACGAAGCCCTCAATTTTCTCAAACGGGCCGCTGTTGTCGGGGGATTGCTCGGGCTTTTTGTTTTGTTCTTATTTTTGAGAAATTTGCGTTTTGTCGCTGTTTTGCTCCTCGCCATTCCGTGTTCTTTGTTGCTCACATTTAATCTGATGTATATGTGGGATCTCAGTTTGAACGTGCTCTCGATGTGCGGCCTCGCGCTTGCAGTTGGCATGTTGATGGACAATGGCATTGTGGTCATGGAAAATATCTTCAAGCATTTTGAACAGGGCAAATCCCCCAAAGAAGCCGCAAAAGCAGGAACCGATGAGGTCGCACGCGCCGTTGTTGCGGCAACCGCGACAACCATTACAGTCTTTTTACCTGTTGTTTTTATTCAAAGCGACTTTCAGGATATCCTGCGAGAATTCGCGCTGTCCATCGCCTTTCCTCTGCTTGCCTCTCTGCTCGTAGCCCTCACACTTGTGCCTGCCCTTGCATCGAAAACCCTTTCTCTCGCATCTCGACCACCGACGGGAACAGGCGCATTGATCGAGATGTACACGGTGTGCCTCAAAGCGGGCTTGCGCCACAGAATTAGCGTGTCACTGGGTATTGTCGGCGCGCTTGTCATCACGTTGATCATTTCTTTTTTCTATATGCTGCAACAAGATATTCGCCGCGAGGAAAGCCGTTTTACCGTCTATATCAGCATGCCCGAAGGCACGACTATTGAAGCCCTTGATGCTGTTGTTGGCGAAATTGAAAGTGCTGTGCGAGATCTCAAAGGTATAGATCGCTTTACGACCAGTATCAGCGAAACCCAGGCGAGTATCAATGTGGCGCTTTTGCCCTTATCCGAACGCCCCGACCAGATTTCTGTCGATCTCATCAAGGAAAATCTCGAAGAGTCATTCGGTGAAGTCCAAAATGCGATTGTGAGTTATGAGGCCATCGCGCGCACGGGCAGGGGAGGTGGTGGTGGCCGAGGG
>VXRD01000053.1 GCA_009838845.1 Gemmatimonadota bacterium
TATCCACAAGCAAAAAGATAAACTTATCGACAAAGGACATCCTCTTTACAAGCTCATGGACCTCAGGGATCTGGGAGATAAGTTAGACCTGAATCGTCCTCTAACCACAAGGGACGTGGGCCCGGGCTGGGATTGGCAGCCGCTTTACAGGGCGTTACATGGGGCAAATCCCTACCAGGATAATTATCGATAAAACTCCTTGTCTTTGACGCCGACTGGGTTACCGGGAAGGTATCGCGTTTCAGGTTGCGGTACCTGAATCTGTAATACATCCGGGATATACGCGCCCTTTTGTCGGTCGAAATCCGTTGTGTAGAGAAACACACCTATGATTATATTTTTTTTCGAATTTTTACTATAGGACTTTGAAAAGTGCCTTATATTTTGTGTATAGGTGAAGACATTTACGGTTTATTGCCCTGGTGGGAGGTGGCCGCTAATAACGGTCGCCGCCCTGAAAAGGGGCCCGCCAGGGCTCTTTTTGTTTAAGCCTTTGACACCAAAGAGGATTTGAGATATATTGAGATTGATAAAATAAAGGCCAAAGATTACGCCTTTGGCCAGCCCAGCCGCTAATAACGGTTGGATGGGCCTTTTCCACTTTTTCAATGGAAAGGGGCTGTTCAACCGTGTTTTTTTTGGTCCGGCACCCCCTCTCCGCTGCAGTGACAGGAGGTGTCGGTTTGAGCAAGTCCTACAACAAATCCCAAATCAGACTTTCCCGCAGAACGAAATTCAATCCTGATTTCTGGGAAGTTCGGGTTGACCAGAACATCCTTGAACAGTTCTCTCTTGAACAGAATCCGCACTACGAGACAGAGGAAGATGTCCAGGCACGATTTCGTCAGCGTGAGTGGACATCCCGATTAATACCGCTAGTTCTCAAGCTGATGGATGAGGTTCTTACCCCCAGACAAAGGGAAATAGTACACCTTTACTTTTTCAGGAAAATGACCGAACACGAAATTTCCCAACAACTCGGCATTTCAGTTCCCAGCGTGAGCCAACATCTGTTTGGTAAGTCGCGCGGTGGAAAGACGGTCGGAGGCGCGATTCCCAAACTGCGAAAGAAACTGGCCCAGATGCATATTGGAGAATTTGAAATTCCTGATTGCCAGTAGATTCTGCAAGTACACTTTGAAAAGCCCTTAGATGGGTGCAGAGCTTTGGGTCTTCACCGCGGTTCGACGAATATCTCTACTTCGTCGATTACAATTGTGGGAGATGTGGCTTTGGGGTCGCTTTTGGTGAGTGTGATGGATAAGCGGTTGTCGCCGCGTTCGACGAGCGGGTCCGATAGGACAAACCAGCGCGTGGAAAAGACGGGTTTTTCCGTGAGTGCGCGAAATTCGATCCGCCCGCCTTGCGCGGTACAGGGTATGTTTCTGCCGTCTTGTTCCCGTGTCGAATCTACGGTCGTGATGCGATCAGAGGATGCGGTGCGTCCGATGGCTTCGTCGGGGATGGCATGGCCGTTGAGACGCACGTCTAATTCATCGATTCCGGTCAGGCCAAATCCCCGAAAGAGGAGTGTCGCGCAATGTGCGTGTTGCAGGTTTTCGAAGAGTTGAAAGCGAAATTCACCCGTGGGACGCTGTTCGCTGCGCGATAGTCGAAGTTGTTGTGCGTTGATTACGCCTGTGCTGCGTCTGCCATTGGCTCCAAAACCGCTGAATCCGTCCCAGGTGGGATCGAAGATGTAGTGCCGTTCGCCGCGCGCGACGCGCTCGGGGTCGCGGAGCTGGTGGAAGACTTGCATGCCCTGGGGGTAAAAAGGCGGCTGCCACACGGAGGGCACAAAATGGTTGTAGATCGATATGCCATTTGCACCTGCGCCGTACATGGTGTGCGCGAGTGCGCGACAGGTGGCGTGGCTTAAGGGGATGCGTCCGAGGCGGTAGCGCGCGCGGTAGCTGTTCCACGGTAGCAGGCCGGGGTAGAGTAGGCACGCTGTTTCCCGAGTTAGTGCCGCCCATTCCGAATAGGGCAAATTGTGGTCGGCATACATTGTGTCTTGCGGGCTGATGTAGTCGAGCAATCCATTCTGGATCCAATTGCAAATGTCCAGGCCCTGACTCGCGCATTCTGCCGGCGTTGCGTATATGCGGGCGCCAAGCATGAGTTTTTTACCGGTTTCTTTGCCGCGTTCATTCAGCCGCGTTCGGATATTTTGTATGAGGTCTGTCATGAGGTGTGCGCGTTCGGCAGCGTGGTGCGGGGGGAAGTAAGCCGTGTCCCGAAAGCACAGTTCTATGCCGTCAATGTCAAATCCGCAGGCGGCTTCTTCTACGACGCCATAGGTGAATTCTCGGACTTCTCGATGTGTGAAGTCGAGTGCTTCTGGTTCCTGGTAGTTCTGTCCGGGGCGCGGGTCGTGTAATCGCAGATGCGGATTGGATTCAATATATTCGGCAATGCCAACGCCCTGTTTGCGGTTGTGTGCGGCATGGCCGTCGTTCATGCGGAAGCCAGCGATAAATTGCATGCCGCGCCGGTGCGATTGGTTGATGAGGATGTCCAGTGGTTGTATGCCCGCTTCGATTAACGGTCTGAATCGCTGGTGCTGAGGGCGCTGGTCGTATTCATAGTGTTCGGATTGCCAGTAGGCCGTCCATCCTTGAGAGAATACCTCCTGATTGAATATATCTATTCCACTGTCCGCAAGTATATCCACCCATTTGCGCAGGTCTGCTTCTCTTACTGGATCGGGCAATACCGTGCGTGCGATCGTGGATGGGTCGCTCACATAGAGGATCCGATGGGCTGTTTCTGTCATGTTCCCTCTCCATGCCGAGAATTACTTACTCAGCTGTGCCGAGACCTCTACAATGGTTTCACGTATTACATCGACAACGTGCTGTACTTCAGATTCGGTGATGGTGAAAGGGGGACTGATGGCGATATGGTCGCCTTCGACACCATCGACCAGGCCGGGGGCTCCGGGCATGACCAGTACCCCTTTTTCGAAGGCCAGATCCACGATCCTTGCGGTTACCCCTTTTGAGAGGTCGAAGGGGGCGCGCGTGGATTTGTCGGCCACGAATTCGATGCCGATCAGCAGGCCCTTCCCGCGTATGCCCCCGACGATCGGCAGGTTCTGCAGGGGCATGAATTTTTCCAGCATAAGGTCGCCCATCCGGGCGCAGTTCGATACCAGATCGTGCGTCTGGATGTAGTTTTGCACGGCCAGGGCCGTGGCGCAGGAAAGGGCGTTTCCGCCATAGGTGTGCCCATGCACAAAAGAGACGGATTCCCTGTAGATAGCATTGTAGATTTTTTCGTGGACGACGGTTGCGGCAATGGGCGTATAACCGCTACTCAATCCTTTCCCGGTCGCCATAATATCGGGGACCACATCCCAGTGTTCGATGCCGAAGTTGCGGCCTGTCCTGCCAAAACCGGTGACGACTTCATCGACGATCATCAGGATATTGTGTCGGTCACAGATCTCCCGAATGAGCGGGTAGTAGTCCTGAGGAGGGGTCACTCCGGCGGCGGAGGTGCCGAGGATCGGTTCGGCGATAAAGGCGGAGATCGACTCGCTCCCCTCCTGTTTGATGACCCGCTCCAGTTCCTCTGCGCAGTGGAGTTGGCATTCCGAGTGGTCCTTACAGTAGGCGCACCGATAGGGGTAGGGCGGCGGGATATGGGGGAAATTCAGCAGGTAGGGAATATAGTCCTCGCGCCAGGGCGACCGCCCGGACATGGAGAGGGCACCAACCGTATTCCCGTGCCAGGCCTGCCACCGGGAGATGACCCTGTACTTTCCGGGATTGCCGGTTGCGATATGGTACTTCCGGGCGATTTTCATGGCCGACTCTGTAGCTTCGGACCCTCCGGAAACGAAAAAGACCCGGTTCAGGTCTCCCGGCGTGAAGTCGGCGATCCTGTCCGCCAGGTCGATCTGGGGCTGGGTGAGGAATCGGGCGTAGGTGAAACAGACCTTCTCCGCCTGTTCTGCCATGACTTCTGCGATCTCTTTGACTCCGTGGCCGATACTGACCACATGCACACCCGCACAGGCGTCGAGATAGCGCTTTCCTTCCATATCGAACAGGTAAATGCCTTCTCCATGTGATATTTTCGGCCATTCTTTTTTGAGGGTTCTGTGAAAGATGTGGTCTTTATGCCGGGGCATTGTCTTTCCTTTCGTTTACACACAACGTTAAAATCGCGTATCATTGCCAGGTAGCGAGCAAGATAGCCTTTCGGCACCGGTCCCGCAAGCAATTCGGGATCTCTTCCCGCGCACTCACTATTTTGAAACCTTTAGATGTATGGCGTGTATCTAAGATGTAACAAGGGATGGACAGTAATCGAGAAATATGTTCGAGATTGTGAAACTTTGTCAATGTTCAATGCGTTTAAGAAAGGTATATAACAATTCATTAAACAATGCTGGGAGGGGGTGACAATCAAAATGGTAACGCCAACTGTTGTAACAGAATCTCACACCGGGTCGGGTAAAGAGGAACAAGTGGTAGGAGATACAATGGAATACACGCAACAAGGAACGCAGTACGCGCGCGAAGCTTCTGTTCAGAGCTATCTCAAGGAACTGCGCAAGTACCCCCCATTGAGCCGAGAAGAAGAACAAAAAGTCCTTCGCAAGGCCAAACGGGGAAATCAAGCGGCGATTGACAAGATTATTACGTCAAACTTGCGTTTTGTCGTCAGTGTTGCGCTCGAATATCAGGGGCGGGGTGTACCCCTTGCCGATTTGATTGCCGAGGGCAATATGGGTTTGATGGAAGCCCTCAAGCGATTTGACGAAGAACGCGGGTTTAAGTTTATCAGCTATGCCGTGTGGTGGATTCGGCAGTGCATTCTCAATGCGCTCAAGCGCACGTCTAATGTGGTTATGCCTGCAAATCGCCAGGAGGATATGGACCGGATGGCGCGTCGCTGGGGGCAGATGACCCAGGAACTGGGGCGCGTGCCCACGCTGGACGAAGTTGCCAGCGATATGAAGATCAGCAACAAACGCGCAGAGCGGGCGTTGCGCTGTGTGCGCCCAGACCTGTCTCTTTCTATGCCCGTGGATACGGCGGGCGAGCAGCCGCTCCAGAATATACTCGAGGCCGATGAAGAGGATCCAGATCAACTCGTGATATATCGGGATCAGTCCGAGTTCATATTGCGGTCTCTCAATGATTCTCTGGATCCCCGGGAGCGAGATGTTATTCGCGCTTATTTTGGTCTCGACGGAGGTGAGCGCCGGACGCTGAGTGATATTGGCTGTTCTCTGGGTGTTACCCGAGAGCGCGTGCGCCAGATTCGCAACCGCGCCCTTGCCAAGTTGCAGCGATATTTTCGGAGAAATGTTCCGGGTGGAAAAGTGGAAGATCTGGTCTGATACCATCTTATCTTCGGAGTATAAAGGCGGTTCTGGTTTTTCCAGGGCCGCCTTTACTGTGTAAAGCAGTTTTAGCAAATGCTTTGAAAAGGGTTGATTTATTCAAAAATGGAGTGTAGATTCTACACGCTTTCTGGATCCTTTTAACCCGCCTCACTTTTGAGCTTCCCCCTCGCTATGGGCCGATTATTTGCATTCCTCGGTGGGCAACTCGCCGCATTTTTTATCCAGGTTTTCCAGATGTTTTGCTACGGCGTCCAGTGCGTGACGGAAATGCGGCATATCTACCTCTATCGACATCAGATTATCGGACAGTGTTATGCTGTTGGTGTCAGCTCTCTGCCTCTGGTCTGCCTGATTTCGGCTTTTAGCGGGATGGCGATCGCTATTCAGACGGCTTATCAGATGGAAGAGTACGTGCCCGACTATATGGTTGGTGCGCTTATGGTCCGCTCTGTGATACTCGTGCTGTCGCCTATTTTGTTGGGTCTCGTGCTCGCGGGCAGGGTGGGTGCGGGCGTTGCGTCTGAACTCGGCACAATGAAAGTCTCAGAGCAAGTGGATGCGCTCGCGTCAATGGCTGTCGATCCAGTGGGGTATCTCATGTTGCCCCGAATGCTCGCTGGCGCAATTATGGTTCCAGTTCTCGTGATTTATTCCTTTTTGGTCGCGAATATCTGCGGGTTTGGTATGTCGATGATCAAGATGGCTATTACGCCTACAGAATTGGTCAAAGGTATGAAGCTCTATTTTGAGGTGTATGATGTTTTTGTCGGGTTGGTCAAATCCTTTGTTTATGGTGGGTTGCTGACGTTTATGGGGTCTTACAAGGGGCTTTGCACTGCAGGCGGCGCACAGGGCGTTGGACGGGCTGCTACGGCTGCAGTTGTGATATCTTCTGCGCTGGTTCTCATTCTCGATTATTTTTTAACACACGCGTTGTTGTATTAAACTATGGCAAATGAAACGGCTATTGAGTTTGTCGAGGTGTTTAAGTCTTTTGAAGCACAACCCGTGCTGAAAGGGCTTGACCTGCGGGTTCCCCGGTCTGAGATTACGACGATTTTGGGACCGAGTGGATGCGGCAAAAGTGTGACCTTAAAGCATGTGATTGGGATTGAGCGGGCTGATGAGGGAAAGGTCGTCGTTGCCGGTTATGACATGGAGCGGATTCGCCATGGCGAGTTGATCGAGTTGCGCAAGCGCATCGGGGTTTTATTTCAGTCTTCGGCACTCTTTGATTCTATGACGGTGAAAGAAAATGTGGCTTTTGGGTTGCGTATGCACACCAGGATGTCCGAAGAAGAGATTG
This sequence comes from Gemmatimonadota bacterium, assembly GCA_009838845.1. Taxonomy (NCBI): domain Bacteria; kingdom Pseudomonadati; phylum Gemmatimonadota; species Gemmatimonadota bacterium. Next base: position 6,669 of record VXRD01000053.1, read on the forward strand.
CAGAGCGCGTGCATATCTGTCTCGATGCCGTGCGGTTGGCGGGTACAGAGGCCAAGATGCCGGTTGAGTTGTCGGGGGGAATGAGAAAACGCGCGGCTCTTGCGCGGGCCATTGCGATGGAACCCGATTTTATTCTTTACGATGAACCCACAACGGGTCTGGATCCAAATACATCCAGTGTTGTGGGTGACTATATATTGAAATTGCAATCGGAACTCAATGTGACATCGGTGGTCGTCACCCACGATATGCCCCTTGCCCGGCGCGTTTCAGATCGGGTTGCTCTGCTCTATGACGGCAAAGCTGTGGTTCAAGGTGCAATGGAAGATGTCGAGGCATCTGGCAATGAGTTTTTTGAATTATTTATTCAGGGCAAGTTGGGGTAACTTATGAGAAATCGTCGGCAAGAAATTATTCTGGGTGCAGTTGTATTTTTTGCAGCCGTTATTCTGGTGGTCGGCACGGTGTGGCTCTCTGAGCGCTATGCAGGTGCGGCTGGCGGATATCGCATCCATGCTAAGTTCGACAGTGTACCGGGGCTTCAAGTGGGCAATCCCGTGACGTTTCGCGGGGTGCGGGTGGGAAAGGTATTGTCTATTACCCTTGAGGATGGGCTGCCTTTTGTTGCGCTCGGGTTTGCCTCAGTGAGAGATTTACCCGTGGATTCTCGTTTTTTACTCAAATCCGATGGTCTGCTGGGTGGGCAGATGATCGAAATTCAGTTGGGAGAGTCGGAACAGCGTCTTCCAGATGGCGCTGTTGTGGAGGGGACTTCTGCTTCTGATCTCGATGCGATGGTGTCTGAAAGCAGGCTTATGATCGAAAAGATTCGCAATGCAGTAGATGGCGTAGCCAGTGGTAACAATCTCGCGCATCTGGAAAGCGTTCTTTCGCGTATTGATACGACCACGTACTATCTCAACCGATTATTGAATGACGATAATCTGGGTAAGGTCGATAAGATGCTCGACAGTTTGGCGGTGGCGACGGGCGATGCGAGTGGTTTGATGCGGGATAATCGCGAAAATTTGAGTGTTGCAGTGACCAATATAGCTGTGACGATGGAACGCCTTGCGCGGATTTCAGCACAGATGGAATCGACTTCGGTTGCAATGCAGAATACATTTGCAAATCTCGATGATATTTCCAAAGGGATACGAGACGGACGCGGTACGGTCGGGCGTTTGGTTAAGGACGAAGCGGTGTACGAGCATCTGGATCGCACACTGACGTCTGTGGATAGTCTTATTGAAGATATCAAGCGGAATCCCAAACGCTATCTCACCATTGAGATATTTTGAGGAGTTCACTATGGTTATCAAGATTCTGCTTTTGCTCGTTGCTCTTGCATCTACAATCTCAGCTACCGATCTGGCGTGGTTTCATTGGAAAGATAATGACGCGATCTCTTTTGGAGGGTTTGTACCCGAGATGCGAGCCGTAAAAGCAATTGTGGGAGAAGGTGATGAGGCACCGCGCATTGTGTATGGCGACCGTCATGGGGCAGTTTATGTGCTGGAAATGCAAGGGGGGCGCTTTCGAGAGGTGTGGAGAAGTCCTCCACTGAGAGCGGAGATTGCAGAAGTTTTTGTTCTGGATATCGATGTCGATGACGAGCTCGAGATCGTTGCATATACCCATGCTGGAGATATTGCTTTTTATCGTGCCAGCGATTTTCATGAGATATGGCGAAGCACGGACGATGAGTTTGCATCGGTTTCGGCTATGGTGATTGAAAATATCGATGACGACCCGCAACTCGAGCTGGTGTTTTGTGGCGAGGATGCCGCAGAGAGTCGGAGCTATCGACCGCCGGGTGGCTCACGCGATAATTCCGATCAGGATCGCGCTGCACAAATTGGGCGCTTGTTTGTGTTTGATTGTAAAAATCTGTTTTTAGAATGGCGCAGCGAGCAGGGGCTGTGGGCACAGAGTATGGCTGTTGGCGATCTCGACGATGACGGTGAGCTTGAGATTGCACTCAATACGGGGTTTGTTATTGGCGCGACTTATCAACGTGTTGAGTGGGAATACCTCGATGGCTTTGGTGATAAGATTGGGTACGCTGATCTCGATGGCGATGGCATACCCGAGTTGATCGGCGAGACGAAAAAGCCCCGTCAATTTATTCGCATTTTTGATGTGGATCTGCAATCCGAAAGTTTTTTGAGTTCGGGTAGGTAGAAGTGTGAAGTGTGAAGTAGGAAGTGTGAAGAGCAGCAGGCGTGACGATAGGAATAGCGATTGTCATTGCGGCATGATTTTGAGCCGCAATCCAGAAGATTTTCGCTGATCGCTTGTTTATCTTGACGGTCTCTGGCAAAATGGGTAAATTTATTCACGAACGAGTTGTCGGAGCGTAGCGCAGCTCGGTAGCGCACCATCTTGGGGTGATGGGGGTCGCTGGTTCAAATCCAGTCGCTCCGACCATAATAATACAGGGGTTATGTATTTATTGCATAACCCCTTGTTTCATGGCTAAACGGATTGAACAGCGTGAAGGAATAGGTCTCAAATCTTTCAGGAGGCATTATGGACAAGCAGAAAATTCTGATTGTAGATCATGACCTGCTTGTAATCTCAGAGCTTGCAGGATTCTTGTGGGATGAACCCTATGAAATATGCCTGGCAGGATATGGGGTAGAAGGTCTTGAAATTTTAAGACAAGAGGAGATTGATCTTGCTGTTGTTGAGCTACATGTAGAGGGTATAGATGGTATAACGCTATTGAAGCATGTGAAGGAGGAAAAAATTCAGACAGCTATGCTGATCATGACAAGTTTGCGATCTGCAGAATTGGGCGAACAACTGATCAAGGCTGGCGCTGCAAGTGTATTTGACAAACCAATAGAGAGAGATGTTTTTTTGACACAGGTCAAAAGATATATGCCTCCACGAGATATGTGGAAGACCAGATTTGAAGTATTTTTGGAGGATCATTACAGCAATCCAGATCTAAAATTTGAAGACGTCATGCGCTATTTTCGATTTTCTAAGTCGCATGGTTACGCATTGTTCAAAAAACATTTGGGCAAGGCCTTCCGTGAATCATTGAGAAAGGTTAGAATTGAAAAGGCAAAATTATTGATTGAAGAAACGCCATTGCCAATTTTTGAAATTGCAGCACACTGTGGTTTTCGTTCATCATCGCGTTTAAACGAAGCTTTTAAGAGATTATATGGCATGTCTCCTCGTGCTTATCGGCAAAAAGAGGACATACGCGTAAGAAATTAGACATATAATGCAAAAAAGTGGACATACGCGTAATAAATCAGACGTACGCGTAATTTTTTGCTGTTGAAATTGTAGTCAATTGTGTTATTATTTGGAAACGTGTGAATAAAAACTCAGGAAAAGCTCAACGGCTGCGGGTTGTTTTTCTGGATCCTACCAGAAAATTAGGGACCGGTCCTCCCTTCCCGCAGCCTATTTTATTTTTATTATCTATGGATTGAAGACCTCAAATTTACCATTTCTGACGATCAGGATAATCGGGTTGTAAATCGCGTCTCCATTGGCGTCAAAAGAGAATTTGCCCAAAATTGTGTCCAGGTTTGTGATATGCGCCATTGCGTCTCGAATCGCTTCTGAATCAGTTGATGGGGCAGCGGCGATGGCGTGTGCGAGGATATAGACGGTGGTGTATGCTTGTGCGACGAATTCGTCTGGTTCGGAATGGTATTTCGTCATGTAATTTTCGACAAAGGCGCGATTTCCAGGTGTGTCAGACATGCTGCTCCAGGATGTAATGCTAATCGCTCCTTCGGCGGCATCACCCGCGCGTTGTACATTGCCTGTGGTCAAAGATACCGTGATAAAGTGAATTTCGGCGGGGATGCCGATTTGCCGAGTCTGGATCAGAACGGCTTCCTTTTCCACGGGTAATGCGGAGAGGAAGATGGCGTCTGGGTTCAATTCTTTTATTCGGGTTAATTGTTCAGAGAAGTCGGTGTCGCCGGTTTGAAAAGTTTCTGAGATGATCACTTCGACGCCATTCTGTTGGAGTGCGTCTGTAATCGCCTGATGATTGCTCTGGGAAAAGACATCATCACTTTGATATATGGCAGCGACTCTCTGATAGCCGAGTTTCTCATGTGTGGTCTTAACACTAACGGGCACGAAGCGATCTACGGTAATAATCGTGCGAAAGACAAAATCGCCTATTTCGCTGAGGCCATGGGCGGCGGCGGTCGGGCTAATCGCCACGATCCGATTTTGTTGGGCAATGGGAAAAGCCTCTCGAGTCGTAGTTGAGGCGAACGGGCCGATGATGACAGATACGCCATCTCGATGAATCAGTTTATTATAAGCTGCAATTGTTCCCGCTGAGGTGGTCTCATTGTCTTCTATAATAAACTCGATTCTCTTTCCGCCGAGTAGCGGTGATTGGTTGATTTCTTCGCGCGCGAGTTCGAGACCATTTTTTATCGCAGGGCTAAGTGTCGCAAGATGGCCTGTCAGAGGTAAGACGATGCCAAGGGGTATTTCTTTTTTTTGCGGTGACGAGCTAAAGACTTCGAGTTTGCCATTTCTAACGATCAGTACAATCGGGGTGTAAATCCCATCTCCATTGGCGTCAAAAGAGAATTTGCCCAGGATTGTGTCCAGGTCTCTGGTTTTTGCCAGGGCGTCTCGGATGGCTCTTGAGTCAACTGATTGGGCATTGGCGATGGCGTTCGCCAGGATATGGACGGTGGCATAGGATTGTGCGGTGAATGCGCTGGGTTCAACGCCGGCTCTCATCGTGTAATTTTCGACGAAGGCGCGATTTCCCGGCGTGTCAGCCGTGCTGGTCCATGCGGTAAAACTAATCGCTCCTTCGGCAGCGGCACCTGCGCGTTCTATTTCACCGGGGGTCAGGGTCTGCGTGATGAAGTGAACTTCGGGGGGAATACCGATTTGCCGAGTCTGGATCAGTATATCATTTGCCTCTGTTATTGGTAGCGCAGAGAGGAAGATGGCGTCTGGATTCGATTCTTTTATTCGGGTTAATTGATCTGAAAAGTCGGTCTGACCAACCTGGAAGGACTCTGTGATCAGAACCTCGACGCCGTTTTGAAGGAGTGTTTCTTTGATTATTGCGTCGCTATTTTGGGCAAAGACGTCGCCAGCCTGGAATATTGTGGCTACCTTTTGATAGCCGAGTTGCTCATGTGTTGTTCTGACACCGCCGGGTATAAGCCAGTTGACCGTGAGACTGGTGCGGAAGAGAAAATCGCCCATTGCGCTGAGGCCAGGGGAGGCTGAGGTTGGACTAATCGCCACGACTTCATTTTGTTGGGCGATGGGAAACGCTTCTTTGGCATCACTTGAGGTGAATGGACCGATGATGACGGATACGCCATCGCGATGAATCAGTTTGTTATAAGCTTCGACAGAGCCTTCCGGGGTGCTGCGATTGTCTTCCATAATGAAATTGATTTTTGCCCCGCCGAGTAGCGATGAACGGTTAATTTCTTCGCGTGCGAGGTCGAAGCCAGCTATAAGCAACTGACCACCTGCACCGAGTTGACCCGTCAGAGGCAGGACGATGCCAATGGTAATTTCTGCTGGGAGACCTTCTAATGTCAGTTGTGCTTTCTCGCCGATGGGCAAGTTGAGCCGTACTTTGTCGCCTTCGTTAATTGGAATGCTGGACCAGGATCCGATCTCAATTCCGTCCTGTGAGGCGCGCGCTTGATAATACCCATTGCCCGCTGTGATCTCTATCCGCGTTTGACCGTTCTCATCGGTCGTATTTGACCACTGATAATCCGGTTTTTGTCCCGCAATAGAACGCGCAAATTCTACTTTTGCCCCGCTCACAGGTGCGTCATTCTGCTGCACAGTAGCTATGACTACAGCGTTTTGCTGGGCAGCCAATTTGCTCAGGGGACGGCCAATTTGTTCGTCTGTCCCGATTTCTGACTGCGTTACGCGGTCACCGCCACAGTTCCATATTATTCCTGCGGCAAGGGCTATTGCGATTATAACGCGAATATTTTGCAACATGGTGGTCTCCTGAAAGCGGTATAGAGAAAATCCCAGAATGGTTTTTCCCATTCTGGGATTTTTTGTGCGAGATGGTCGGGTGTCTATCCCGTCAGTTGTGCGTGAAATTCTGTCCAGTCATCGAGGTTGTTCAAGTTGACGGCGTCGAGAATTGTGCCGTCGTCGTCAATGCCTGCTGCACCGAGGATGGCCCCGCGGACATCGTCTGCGTGGTTATAACCCTCGATTGCCGCGTTGAGTTCTGCAACGGCATTGCTGTCGAGGCTGCCGCCGCTCTGTGCGATTACCCATGCTTCGAATTCCGGATAAGATGGTATATTTTCAGTGAGATAGGCGACGGTGGCATCGCGGTCGAGACCCAGTCCATCGAGAACCATCTGGTCGTAACCCATGCCGCACTGGTCATATCCTTCTTCGAGGTTGCCCGTGGCGCCCAACAGGACTTTGCTCCACAGGCGAGGAAGGTGGAGTACGCCCGCTGGTCCTGCTACACCTGAACTGATGAGGGGGATTGTTCCTGCCATTTTTTACTCCTTTTGAATATGGTTCATCGACCAGCACGCGAATGATTGGGGAGGTGCTGGTGCGATCTGAACCGCGTTAAACGAATCAGCGAATCAACGAATAGACGAATAGACGAAGCGAGGTACAACTGGTTCAAGCCAGTTTGTCAGCGCATCGGTATGGTCGTTTATTTTGCCAAAACACCTTTTTGATCTTTGTTGAGTGTCCACGTATCGACTATACCGTTTGAATATGTTATGGTAAGTTGTGTGCCGATAAATTCATATTTCGTTCCGTTATCGTGGGTGAGTGTGACGCGCGCATCGTCAGAGGAGATTTGTCCCGTGCCATTTTGGGGGGTTGTGTCATAAACTACATCTGTACTATCTGTTTCTACCGAGCCGATTCTGAGTTTGGATTGGTATGTAAATGCCATGTCCTGAAGATCGTATAAACGGTCGATGACTCTGATGCTCTGTCTGTCGTCGGTTACGGAAAGATGTACTTTAGCCTGGGTGGGTGTGGTTGGAAACCATTCGATGAGGCCGCTGATTTGCGGGCTCTGGATGATTTCACCCTGCGCGGGTTTGCGAGATTCCAACAGCCAGGTTCCGCGAAGCTCTGCCTGGTATTTGATGTCGTCGCCACAACCAATTAATAAGGCACAAAAGACGAGTGTTATAGATGTGCGCCACATAAAAATCTCCTGTCAAAACATCGATGCAAATAGAATCCGTCATTATCCCGCCGCGAACAATAAAAAGGGAATTAGTGCGTTGTCAAGGACAAACTGTTGTGTGTAATAGGTTCTCGTTCTATATTTTGAAGTGTGATCCGCAGATGGACGCAGATAGACGCAGATGAAAAAGAGAGGCTGTGAAGTGTAAAGCGTGAAGGGAGCGATGGAAATGGAAGAGATAGCGCACAGACCAAAGCGGTCTTTGAAAAGCTATTTCGGCATTGCGCTGAGGGGCGTGTGCATGGGGGCTGCCGATGTTGTGCCCGGTGTGTCGGGGGGCACGATGGCGCTGATTACGGGGATTTATGAAGAGCTGATTCTTTCGATCCGTTCTTTTGATGCGCGATCTGCGCGGCTTCTGATTGGGGTGAGAATAAGAGAATTGCTCGATTATGTGCGATGGCCTTTTTTGTGCGCTCTTGTCGCGGGGATTCTCGTTGCGATTTTTTCACTGTCGCGCGCGATTACTTATTTGCTGGAGAATGAGCCTGTTTTCCTGTGGTCCTTTTTCTTTGGGCTGGTGCTGGCATCTGTTTTTACGGTGGGGAGGCGCATCCCGCAGTGGAATTTGAGAATGTTTTTGGGTGCTTTTGGAGCAACACTATGTGCGTATTTTCTGGTCGGGCTGGTGCCGGTTGAAATGCCTCATAGCCCGCCGTATATTTTTGCTTCTGCTGTGGTTGCGATTTGCGCGATGATTTTGCCCGGTATTTCCGGGTCCTTTGTGCTGGTTTTGCTGGGGCAATATCCGTATCTTCTCAACGCGCTCAATACATGGGATCTGTTTACAATTGCTCTTTTTGGTGCAGGTGCTGTAGTCGGACTTATGGCGTTTTCGCGCGTTTTGAACTGGTTTTTTCGGCATTATCACGATTTGACGATTGCGCTGTTGACCGGGTTGATGCTGGGGTCGCTCAGGAAGATCTGGCCGTGGAAAGAGACGCTGGAGACGATGGTCAATGGGCACGGCGAGGTGGTGCCTCTCGTTCAGGTGAATGCGTTGCCCGAGGTGTGGTCGGGCGAGGTGATGGGGGTAATGGGTCTCGCGCTTTTGGGGCTGGTGCTGGTGCTCGTTCTCGAGCGTTTGGCCGGACGCAGGAGGTGAGATTCTGAATTTTTCTTGACAGGTCCGTGTTTTGGAAAATACATTGGCACGAAGATTTTTTTCATCCTTAAACTATCGAGGTAAATATGGCAAATTCAGATTACACAATTGGCGTGGTTGGCGTTGGGCGAATGGGCGCGAATATTGCGCGTCATCTCAACGATGAGGGGTTTTCGGTCAGGGCGGTGTACGATATTCGCGCAGAGGTCGCATCAGATCTTGCCAGCGAGTTGGGTTGTGAGGCGCATACGGAACTCGCGGGTGTGACGGCTGCAGCAGATTATATTATTACGGTTGTGACAGATGACGCTGCAATGGGAGCCATTTATGCCGAGTCTGGCGATAGTCTGCTGCAGGGTGCTCAGGGCAAGGTTTTTATCAATTGTGCGACGATTACGCCACAGATTCACGTGGATGTCGAGGGCCTTGCAGAGCAGGCGGGGGCCAATAGTCTGGAAGGGTGCATGGCCAGTAGTATTACACAGGCGCGTGAGGGTACGCTTTATTTGATGTGTGGCGGTAAGCGCGCTGTTTTTGACCAGGCGAGTCCGATTCTCGAGTCTATGAGTACAAATTTGATCTATATCGGCGAAGCGGGGCAGGCCGCGCAGGTCAAGGCGCTTGTCAATATGGTTATGAATATCAATACCGCTGGCCTGGCAGAGGGGCTGGGGTTGGGTGCCGCGCTCGGCCTGGATTTGAATATGCTCATGGAGGTGTTTTCACAAACGGGAGCAAATTCCCGCGTGCTGGAGACCGATGGGGAAGATATGGTCATCCGCGATCACGAATGTTATTTTTCTGCCGACCATGCGGCGAAAGATTCGGGGATTGCGCTTTCACTCGCTCAGGACGTGGGTCTCAATCTTCCATTGGCAGGGGCGACAAAAGCCCAATTTGAGCTTTTGAAAGAGAAGGGCAAGGGCGATCTGGACAAATCGGGTGTTGCCGAGTTGACTTTCCCGGGGCGGGATGATTAGGTGATACAGACACGAGATCTCATAGCGGCTATTGACCGGGAGTGGGTGGCTGATCGGACCCTGGAATTGGTCGATATATACAGTGTTACTATGGATGAAGCCGAAGTCTGCCGCGCATATTGCGATATGATGCGTGGGATTGGGTTGGAAGTCGATGTGCGGGAGGTCACGCCGGGGCGGAATAATCTCTACGCGCGTATAGCAGGGCAGGGGAATGGTCCCGCGCTGATGCTCAATGGGCATCTCGATACGATCCCCGTGGGGGACTGTCCGCCCGCTCGTCGCGAGGGCAATCGCGTGTACGGGCGGGGGTCAACCGATATGAAGGGGGGGATGGCTGCGGCTTTGGGCGCGGTTAAGGCGCTCATGGAAAGTGGTGTGGAATTGCGGGGTGATTTGTGGCTGACGGCGGTTGTGGGGCACGAGGAGGTCGAGGCGCAAAAGGACGGACCATGGGCGCTGATTGCCGATCGCAATAGCGGTCGGATTGGTGGCGACCGGATTTTGATTGTCGAGGGGCGCGACGCGCTGTGGGTGATGAGTATGGGGTCGATGGTTTTTACCATCACGCTCGAATCGGACGCTGGTGGTAAGCACACGCAGTACGTGCCTTTTTCGGAGAATCCGATCCGCTTTGTGGGCGCGCTTATCGAGCGGATCCATCAGTATCAGCTTGAACTCGACGCTGGGCCGGCACACGCGCTTGCTGGCGCAGAGCGGATTGATCTGGGTATTGTCAACGGGGGCGACTATTTTAATCGCACGCCTCTGTGTTGCACCTTGACCGGGACCCGGCGCTGGTCGCCGGGGCGCACTGCGCCACAGGTGTTGGCGGAGTTGGAAGATCTGGCGCGGCCATTTGCCGAAGCCGGGAAGTTGAGACTGCGGGTCGAGATGGAGCACGAGCGCGAGCCTTTTGATACCCGTGCCGACGATGCGGCAGTGCAAGCGGTTGCCCGGGCGCACACGCAGGTGACGGGCCGGGATGCAGAGTTGGTGGGGATGCGGATTGTGGGGGATGCCAATTTATACGTGCATGGGACAGGAATGCCGACTTTTTATTACGGTCCTTCGAATGAGACGGCACACGCAGATGTGGAGTGGGTGGAGGTAGATCGGCTGGAGCGGGCAGCGCAGGTGTACGCGTTGGCTGCGGTCGATTATTGTGGCATCGCAGGTGAGAGATGATTGTGTGACGGAGTCTTTCAGTACAAAAGACAAAAGGTCTGTGCAATGCGTGTGCAGCCCTTTTGCTTTTTGTGGTTACCTGTTGGTGTCTTTTGGGAGGTCGAGGTATTTGACAAAGGCCACTTCGTTGCGCGCTTCGTTGTAGATCAATTCGTCTGCGCTGGTTTTGACCATCAACAGGCCAAAGCCGCCCGGGCGCAACCCCTGGTTTTCTCTGACGCTCATGTGGGCGATGGGATCATCGGGGTTGTTGAGGGCCGCATGTTCGAGTTCATCCATGTCAAAGCCCGATCCGGGATCTGCTATGCGGAACATGAGCATGCGCTCAAAGCGGAGAAATGCGATTCGAACTTTTTTGCTCGGGTCGAGCTTTCCCCCCCATTCAATGGCATTGGCGAGGAGTTCGTAGAATGACATCGCGATGGTCTCGCGGAGGTCTTCGGGCAAGTCGGCTTCTAATTGCATTACAAAATTGCGCATTCGTCCCGCTGATTTTTGATCGCAGGGCACCAGAAGTTCAACCCAGTTTGGGGTTGCCGATGTCACTTCGATAATTGTCTCCTGGCGACTTGCGCCGAGGCCGTCCTGAACGAGGCGTGTCAATTCCTGTGGATCTATGGGTTTTGGGATATAGTGGTATGCCTGTTCGCGGATTGCTTTGAGGAGGGTATCTGAGGTGTCATCGGAGGTCATGACGATGACTGGCGGCGGTGAGGGCAGGGTTTTTACTTTTGACAACAATTCCAAACCGTTGAGTCCGGGCATCCATATATCTGTAAGGAGCAAGTCGAATGAGGTTTTGGCGATTCGGTCATAAGCTTTTGTTCCATCGGTAACCGTTTCTGTTGTGTACCCGGCGTCTTCGAGTATGGCTTCTACCAGCACTCTGGTTGGGCCGTCGTCTTCAGCGATTAATATTTTGGACATGTTCGGTGCTCGGTTCAAAAGGAATATGTGAGTTCTTTGAGTGCATTTTGGACGGCAGATAATTCGCGTTCGAGCGTTTGGAAGGTTGCGGGGGCCTGGTTCAAGTTGTTCGATTTGCCCATTTGCTCAAGTGCGAAGGCTGCCTCGTATGCTGCTTTGGCGTCAAAATTGGCCACGGAACCCTTCAGTGCGTGGGCTGCCTGACGCAGGTCTTCAGGCGATTGTTGGTCAATGGCACGATGCAATGCGGCAATCTGGTCGGGCAATTCTTCTGTGAAGATATCAACCATTTTTTTTAGAATTTGCCTTCTTCCGCCTACCCGTGTCATGATACCATCAATGTCAATAGGAGGTGTTTGGGAAGCGGCAGGCACATTCAGATTTTGCAGGACGGCAACGAGTTGGTCTGCGCGAACAGGGCGGATTAGCGTTGCTGTGGCACCTGCGTTGAGACAGGATTGATCGTATTTTTCGTGTGATACGAGACCAATAATGGGAATGTCCGATTGTGCCCGCGCAATTTGTTGTTCAATATTTTCACACTCATCTATGTCAATCATTGCGAAATGATAGGATATGGCTTGCTCGGGCAGTTCGGGAACTGCCACGACCTGATAGCCCTTTTGCTCGAGGAGCGCGTAGAGCAGGTGGCGGTGGATGGGGTTGCGGTCTATAATGAGCGCGTCACAAGAAGTTGGGAGATGGGCCATCGAATCCGACTCCGGGAATGTGAAAAAGGTCATTCGCATAATAGGTACAACGAATTGGCTGTTTGTGTCAACCACAATTGTTTGAGGTTGTGGGGGGGCTCGCACTAATAGGGAGAAGTAGATTTTTGATTGACTTCTGTTTTTGTGTTTGCAATCTTAATGGCAAATGGTTTCCTACAATCGCTATTCCGATAGTATCAGGAGGTGTTTATGGATCTTAAGGATTTGGACCGTATCCACAAGGAACAGGCTGAAAGACAAAAGTTCAAAAGCATTCTTCAACGTTTTGAAGAAGGGAGCAATGTTAGGAATGGGTTTATTGTCATTGCTATTGTGATTGTCCTGGTCATTGTGATTTACGGTTTGAAAGAAATGAATTTTCTCTTTGAATCTATTCCGGGCGGTGACCCGGTAGAACAAGTAACACCACGGGGAACAGAGGGTGAATAGGGCTGATTGAATGGGTAAACGCAATACACATACACATACGATTGATTCTACTGGTGGCTTTCAACAGATTCGAGATGCGTTAGACGCATTGCAGCGGAGTGAAGAGCGTCTTACACACGCGCTCGAAGCCGGTGGGATTGGTCTGTTTGATTGGAATATACAGAACGATAGCGCCGTGTGTACAGACCGGTATTTCGAACTTTTTGGTTTTCCTCCACGAGATACGATGGTCTCTGAGGCCGAGTGGTTGGCGTGCGTTTATCCGGATGATCAAGATCGCGCACAGAAGGAGGTCAGACAAGCCCTTGAAGGACGCGCGCCTTATGATACTGAATATAGAATTGTGCATGCCAATGGCGAGGTGAGATGGGTCAGCAGCAAAGCCAAAGTATTTTTTGATGCGGGTGAAGAAGTGCCGATTCGCATGATTGGTGCAGTGGCCGATATTACCGGACAAAAGCGGGCAGAAGGTGCGCTTGGCGACCAGGTGGCTTTTCAGAATGCGCTCATACAGGTCAGTCACGCCGTGCAGCAGATGACGCGGCCAGAGCATCTCGAGGTGGTTATTCGCGTGTGTAGAGAACAGTTGCTGGCTCTCGATGTATCCGTTGTCGCGATTGCCGTGCATCGTTTGCTCGATCCCAAAACGCGTACTTTTGAAACGCACGAGGTGATGCCTTCGGGGGAGATCAATCGCATGGTGCGCGAGGTGCCGAATGTTTATCGGATGTGGCAACAACAGAGGACAATTTACCGCGAGAATCTCGTAGAAAATATGGGGGGGTTGTCACAGGTGGGTTTCAAGGCCATAGCTGCGCGATACGGGGTTGAGGTGCGGTGTATTCTCGATATCCCCCATGTGCGGGGCACAATGGCTTTGATGAGTGATGAGGTTTCTGCTTTTTCAGAGGCCGAGGTTTTGTTTTTGGAAAGTATTGCAGAACAGGTCTCGATGGGTATTACCCGTTTAGACGACCTCGAGCGCCTCGAGGCGCAGAACAAAGAACTGGAAAATGCCCGTATAGCAGCCGAAGCAGCCAATCAGGCCAAGAGCCAATTTTTGGCCAATATGAGCCATGAGATTCGCACGCCGATGAACGGCATTATGGGGATGATTGAGTTGTTGGGCAATACCGAGTTGACTGAGCGACAAAAGGAATACGCCGATCTCGCTTATAATTCGGCAGATACGTTGCTCGTATTGCTCAACGATATTCTCGACCTGTCCAAGGTGGAGGCAGGCAAGCTCGAGTTGGAAAGCATTCCGTTCGCGCTGAGAGATACGCTTGGCGATACGTTGCAAACGCTGGCTGTTCGGGCGAGTGAGAAGGGGCTTGAGTTGACCTATCGGATTGCGCCAGAGGTTCCCGATGATCTGATAGGGGATCCCATTCGCCTGAGACAAGTCGTCGTCAATCTGGCGGGCAATGCCATCAAGTTTACAGATCATGGGGGTGTGGATATCGATGTTGACCTGATAGAAATGCGCGAGGAGGACGCAAAACTGCGATTTGAGGTGCGCGATACAGGTATCGGTATTCCATTGCAGGTACAACAACAGATATTCAGTGCGTTTGATCAGGCCGATAGTTCAACGACGCGGCAATATGGCGGCACGGGGCTTGGTTTGACTATTTCGGCTCAATTGGTCGAGCTGATGGGTGGAAAACTCGATGTGAAAAGCGAGCCGAACAAGGGCAGTGTTTTCTTTTTTGAAGCCAGTTTTTCGCGTCGGACCAGCGGTGTGTTGTACCGGGATATTTTGCCCGATACATTGCACGGCATGCCCGTATTGGTCGTTGACGATAACAATACCAATCGGGTGATTTTTGAAGAGATGTTGTCCTGCCATGGCTTGAAACCCGCTCTGGCCGAGAATGGTCAGATAGCATTGGAAGAGTTGTTGCGCGCACAACAGGCGGGTAGCCCATATCCACTGGTTCTGCTCGACGCGGAAATGCCCGTTATGAACGGTTACGCGCTTGCCAGGCAGATTGCCGCTGACGCAACGTTGAAATACACGCGCGTGGTGGTGTTGACTTCTGCTGGTCGTCCGGATATGGCTTCTACCAGCGAAATGCTGGCCGGGCACCTGTCCAAACCCATCAAGCAATCCGATCTTTTTAATTTGATCGCTGGTATATTTGAGGAATCTGCGCCAGATGCTCTGGGGACGGGCGATATTGTAACCGATAAGGCGCAGAGATCTCTGCGCATTTTATTGGCCGAAGACGGTTTGGTCAACCAGCGCGTCGCCATTGATATGTTGCACCAGCGCGGTCACACAGTCGTTGTGGCAAATAATGGTGTGGAGACTCTGGAAGCACTTGACAAAGACGATACCTTTGATCTGGTGTTGATGGATGTACAAATGCCCGAAATGGATGGGCTTGAAGCTACCAAAGAAATTCGCGAGCGGGAAAATGAATCGGGAGGGCATATTCGAATTGTTGCGATGACGGCCGATGTGATGAAGGGCGACCGCGAGCTTTGCATAGCGGCTGGTATGGATGGGTTTGTCGCCAAGCCGCTCAGGTCTCGCCTTCTTTACGATGCGGTGGAATCGACCGGTCCCACCGTGCAACAGACGCTCGATTGGGAGGTATCATTGCAACATGTTGGCGGGGATGAGGCGCTTCTCGTGCGGCTATCCGAGATGTTTCTACAAACGAGGGGCGATTTGTTAAGCCTTCTTGACGACACAGAAACGCTTCGCCAGGGCGCGCGTGAATTGAGAGAAAATGCCGAATTGTTTTACGCGGATAATGTGAGGGAGGTTGCCGCGACAATTGAAGAGTTGGCAAAGGATGAAAATTGGTCAGGTGCTGAGCGCTTTGTGGCAGATTTGAGAGCGCATGTGGAATCTCTTGCAGCCGCGCTTGAGATGCAAGGAGATTTGGTTCACAAATAGGAAGGAAAACGAGATGGCTTTTGAAGAAACAATGCAGGGTAATATTCGCATTATAAAGCTCGACGGTCAGGTGACAGACCGCGAGATGTCGGAGTTGGCCGATTATGTAACTGAATTTCTCGAAAAGAATAATGGGATGAAAGTGGTTTTGGATTTGGGACAGGTGCGGTGGTTAAACAGCATGGCATTTGGGGTTTTGACCGCGCTTTTGCAGCGTTTGCGCAAGGCCAACGGCGATTTGAAACTCGCCAATGCCCACGATCATGTGATCAGCGTTTTTGTGCAGACGCAGTTGATTAAAATTTTCGATCTGCACAATTCCGTAGATGAGGCTGTTGCAGCATTTCAGACGGCGTGAATCTTTTTCTTGCCTGAGAATGAAATTGTGGTATTTTTTTAGACAAATAGCAAACGGGGCGTGGCTCAGCCCGGTAGAGCGCCTGCTTCGGGAGCAGGAGGCCGGAGGTTCAAATCCTCTCGCCCCGACCAATAGATTTAAGGGGTCGTGTTATTTAACGCGATCCCTTTTTTATTTCCGTGGTAATGTCAATCCAAATGTCGATCCCTTGCCCTGTTCACTCTCGACATAGACCCGCTCGCCGTGTGCATCCATGATGTGCCGAACAATTGACAAGCCCAGGCCCGTCCCGCCCATTGCCCGCGACCGCCCTTTATCGACCCGATAAAATCGCTCAAAAATGCGATCCATATCTGAAAGCGGTACCCCAATACCCGTGTCCTTTACTTCAAGTGCAATGCGACGCTTGCGGGTCTGCGTCGCATTTTCACCATGTCTATTGCGACGGTCTTCATCTACATTTTTCACACGCTTGAAATCCCGCGTCTGAATCCAGATTTTACCCCCTTCGGGTGTGTATTTTACGGCGTTGTCGAGCAGATTGAGCAATGCCTGTTCGATGAGCTTGCGGTCGCATTGCACCTGCACGTTTTCTTTTGTGTTTATCTCGATGGCAAGGTTTTTTTCTTTTGCCAGTGGGCGTATCTGTCCAACGACGGAATTGACTATCTCCTGCACGGGATATACGTCGATCTCAAGAGGCAGAGCGCCCGATTCTATACGCGACAGATCCAGAATATCTTCTACCAGATTGTGCAGGCGATCCGCATGGGTGTTAATCATTTGCACGAATCGCTGTGAGGCTTCTCTGTTGTCTAAGGCGCCGTCTGCCAGCGTGGCTGCACATCCCTTAATGGTTGTGAGCGGGGTGCGCAATTCATGTGAAACATTGGCGACAAAATCTTTGCGAATGCGCTCCAGGCGGCGCAGTTCAGTGATGTCGTAAAAAATAGTTACAGAACCCGCGATGTGATCGTCTTGCAAAATAGGTGCAATCTGCACATCGAAATGGCGTTCTCGGCCATCTGAGCGGGTGAGATCCAAAAACGCCACTTGTCCGGTTGATAGGGTTTGCTCAATCGCATCTTGCACATCCCGATGGCGCACAAGCTCAATGGGCATGCGCCCTTCAATGGCGTCGGATACACCAAATAGCTTCTCAAATGTCTGATTGCCCATCAGAATGCGACCCCTCTGGTCCGTGACCAGAATTGCTTCTGTAATGCTCGGCAAGACGGCTTCTAAACGCGATTTTTCAAGTGTGATTTGCCCAATTTTCGCCTGGACCTGCCGGCGCATGTCGTCTAATGCTGTGCCCAAATCGCGCAATTCTCGCGTGGATCCAATGCGGAGTGTGGGGTGTTTTAATCTCCCCGAAGCAATGTTTTTGACGAACCAGATGGCATCTAAAATCGGGCGGGAGATATATCGCGAGGTGGCATAAGCCAATAACAGGGCGAGGCATAATCCCAGTATCGATGTCATCCATATCGCCCGTGCAATCAGTTGTTCTATATGCCCCATATCGCGCAGGGGCAGGGCCAATCTCAGGACAAAATCTCCATCTCCAATTTCCGGTACTGTAGTTGCGACATATAATATTTCGATATCCTGTGCCTTGCTATAACGCAAGCTACTTCCCCGCCCCTGTTGAAGTGCCGCGCTGATTTCTGGATGATCGGCGTGATTTTCCAGCGCACTCAGATCAGATGGGTCGGTTTCCGAATCGGCTAATACGCGCCCTTGACCGTTGAGCAACGTTGCACGCACGCCCAAACGCACGCCCACTTCATCGACAAGCGGGACGAGTCCCTCATCGGTATTTGCCACCTCGCTGATATGCACGCGGGCAAAACGCACCTCGCGCAAAAGTCTCTGTTCGAGATGATGAACCCAAAAGTCGCGTATGACGTGATCCAGGTACAGATGTGCAGATGCCAGTACCAGTACCAGTACAGAAAGGCAGGCGAGCATCCATTTCCAGTGCAAACGCATTCTATACTCTCTCTCGGCGGAATCGATAACCCACGCCTCGCACGGTTTCGATCCATTCGCTCGCTTCGCCGAGTTTCTCGCGCAACCGCCTGATGTGCGTATCAACCGTGCGCCCATAACCACTGTATTCATAACCCCATACTGTATCGAGTAAGTCATCGCGTGTTTGCACGCGTCCGCGGCGTTCGATCAGGGTTATGAGCAGTTTAAATTCTGTGCCCGTCAATTCTAATGGGTCACCGTTTAACAGGGCCTGGTGTGCGGCTTTATCGATAGATATCGGTCCCGTATGTAACCAGGCATCAGTGGTCGATTGCAAACTGTCCTGACTGCGCCGCAGAATCGCCTGTGCCCTCAAGACGAGTTCGCGCGGGGAAAAGGGTTTGACAACGTAGTCATCGGCTCCCAACTCCAATCCCACAATGCGATCTACTTCCTCTTTGCGTGCGGTCAACATTAAGATGGGTATGTGACGGGTTCGAGCATCTTGTTTTAATTGCCTGCACATATCCAGTCCGTCTATGCCCGGCAGCATCAGGTCCAGTATGATCAAATCTGGCAGAACCTCATGAACGCTCTGGAGGGCACGCTCGGCATCTTCTGCTGTTTCAACATCTAACCCAGCTTGATCGAGGTTGTAGCGCACCATTTCCAATATATCAGGTTCGTCTTCAACCACCAGAATTTTATTCATTTTATTCTCCTGGTATGAAAATGAAAATGTACATATTTCTACAGGATAAATATAATACGGTGGCCAAATTATTGTGATCGTTTGAGAACAAACACCATGTCAATGGCTTGTAATTGTTCGGTCAGCGTATCCAGGGCGTTCAGTTCAGACAGGTTGACAGGCGTTTGCAATAGGCGCTGAATATTTCGATGGTCAAAGATGCGTTGCGGTGGTGCTTCACAGCCTTTTGCTTCTACGCGAATCTGGCTGGTCGCAGGTACCCAAATTTGAAATGCTCCGTGTCGGGCTACTGTCTGCAGGACTGTTCTGCCAATGGGATCAACCGCTCGAACAACGGCCTGGGGTACGGGAGAATTGTCGCTCATTTCTATTTTGCCCTGTACTATAGCCTGAACAGGTTGGGGAGGCGCGAAATTTTTTGTTTCGAAGTAGATCGGATTCGTCAATGCCACGCGCGATGTGTCTGCACCATAGCACCGGGCGAGGTACCAGCAGTTGACAGTATCTTCGAGTGTTGTCGATATCCGATATTTCCGGGGTTGTTCTTCCAAATCCCAACTCTGAATTACCCGTGCATTGCGGATTAGTTCAATGCGCGTCAAATACGCATCGGATTTTGCGGCTGCCCAGGCGTGAATTGTTGCCCGTCTTTTGTGGCCTGCTGGCAATTGGTTGCCGGGTCCGGCTGCAAAGATGGATAATGAGATCAGAGGCCCGTTGGTTATCATATTTTGTCCGTTGGCTATTGCGCGCATTAGTCTATCGGCGGTCAGATCGCCGGGTACCTGTGTGTATGTGCGAAAATGTTCGTCGGAAAAAGCTGTACCTGCAATGCGATACCCCCGATTGAGCAGTGCAAACCAGATTGCTCGTGCATCGGGATGTGCGACATCAAGTGCGTCAAAAGCAGGGCCAGCGAGAATATCGAATAACGATGTGTCCAGAATATCTGTATAGCCAGTAATACCTCGGTCTAAATGCGCCTGGGCATGTACTTCAAATCCGGTTTGCTCGGGAGTAAATAGCCCCGTGGTGCCCAATACCCATTGTTTTCCCCCGCGGGTTTCAACATATTTGCCGGGTAGTGTCAGTATCGAATCTCCATTCGCATTCACTGGCAAAGCTGCCCAGTCCAGTCCGCGCGCCCGCGCGTCATTGGCAGTGCTGTTGAGAAGACCGCCAGCCACCCATCCTCTCGCATGGAGGTCTCCCCAGGGTTTGAAGGGTAATTCTATCATGTGTTCACGACCGGGCACGAGGTGCAAGACCTGTGGTTCTGGCGGCAGGTGCGCAAAACCGCGTATTGCGGATACGGTGATTATTTGGGGTGGTAGATCAATTGCAAATTCACTGTTGGCAACAAAGCCGCGTTCTGCAAATCCCGTCTGTAAAATAGTACCCAGAGAATCGGCGACGATTATCCGGCCCAATAGGGGTTGCCCGGTTTCGGCGTTGAAAAGACGACCGCGCAATCGGGTCGCTTTTTTGTCGCCAATGTATGTGCGGGCGCTGAGGTGGGCCAACCTCGCCCGCACATAGATGCCGCCCATATTTTCATCGGCGTCGCGCAATGTGGCTGTCGCTGTGCCATTTCTCATTTGTGCCCAGGGGGTTATTTGCCCGCGACTCGCTTCGAAGATAACCACGGCTCCATTATGAGAAATCACACTGTCTTGTTGAGTTACCTGGTGGGGTAGCGCGACAACGCTGTCGTGTATTGTTACGCGTACTCTTGAGACGCGCGTGCCCTGTGTGGGAAAATCCGTTGCTTTTAATTGAAGACCTGGGGGCATTCGCGGTGCGATTTTGTGTAGTCGTACGTCGTCAAAAGCCGCTTCTTTTCCGTCTATAAGACATATCACATGTGCAAACACGGCTTTTGTTGGCACCACAAAAGTCCCGGCCCATTCCGTCCACGACGCGCTTGTTACTTCTGTTGTTGTCCCGCTTTCGCCCACCGGAGTCTGATCTTCTGCCAACCATTGGATGCGTGCAAAAGCCCTTGCGCTGTCGGCACGCGCCCATCCGGTTAAGACATAAACGGCTCCCGGCTGAATATCGATGGGATCGCTGATCAGTGCGGTGGGTTCTCCCCGCGGTCCTCCCAGCATAAGGACTGAGGTTTTGCCGCTGTGAGCGCGTTCGTGTTCGACCATGATCCGCGTAGAATCGGGTACGGGAGACCAATTTACAGGTATCTGCGATGCTGTGATTTGTTCAAACCCCCCGTTGGGCACATCTGCCCAAAGGTGTGGGGCGAGCGATAAAAAGAAAAACAGACACCATATACGGATCATGCTCTTGTACCCTTTTTATTCCATGACAAATTGAATATCATCTGCCCAGGGATCTACCCGCGTCAGGCGCACGCTTATGCGTTCACCCACGCGGATTTGTCCCGACAAGCGCATGTCAACTTGCAGGGCATAGTCCGGGATTTCGATCCGGGCGCGGTGGTCCCAGGTATTTAACACGAGTGCGTCAAATACCTGCCCTCTGTATTGCACGAGATGGTGGAATATCCAGTATCGCTCTCTGCGCTGTTCCAGGCGGTTGATCAGGCGGAGGCGTTCTTCGAGGTAGGGACAAAGTGTCGTCAGGTCATCTATGGAATAGGGCAAGGCCCTGTTGTCGATGATGGCGACGAGTTGTCGCTGTGATACCAGGTCTATGAATCGCCTCAAGGGAGATGTGGTCTGGCAATAGGGTTCTACCCCCAGGCCACCGTGCAGACCGGGTTGTAGTGAGATTGCAGCTGCACGCATGCGCGTCAGTGTCTGATAGCGGTGTACTTGCTCGCTATCCGTGGGTTCTAAATCGGAGAGGTCGGGCGCGTCTTGTACGCGAAAGATCGCGGGTGCGTTTTGTTCAACACACAATTTTGCAGCTTCGACATTGGCTTTGACCATCAGTTCGCTGACCAGCAAATCAGCCCTGGAGTCGCGTTTTTTTATTTCGATATTCACGGTTCCTTCAGCCGAGATATTCACGCGGCGATCAACTTGATCAACCGCTACAGCACCGGCTTCGACGCGCTGTATTAAAAGCGATTCTGCCGTGTCAAATAGGGCTGATAATATCGCGTGCCTGGGATGCGTCGCATCGTCGAGTATTGCGTCTGCTTCGTCATAACTCAGTTTTTCGCAACACCGGATGACGGAAAGCGTCCAGGCCGGGGTTTCCATTGCGCCATCTGATCCCACATCCCACAAGAGGCTTACGGCCAACCGATTCTCATTCGGGATGAGACTGCCCAGATTTTCCGATAGAACGGGCGGCAACATGGGGTATTTGGTCTCTGGAAAGTAGAGGCTTGCGCCGCGGTTTCTGGCTTCTTCATCGAGAGCTGAATGCGCGGGGATCAACGAGGAGACGTCGGTAATATGCACGCCGATTTGATGGCTGCCGTCTTCTCGAAATTGAACTGATATCGCGTCGTCCATATCTGTTGTCGATGCGTCGTCAATGGTCACGGCATCTATATGCGTCAGGTCCTGGCGATTTGCGAATAGCGCTCTGTTATACATGGCTTGAATCGCGTCCGCTTCTTTGATCAATGGGTCGGGAAAATTCAGAGGTACATCTTCGCGCATCAATTCGACAAAGGCATGCCGATCCCATATGCCTTCGGCGACTAAGCGATCAAAAGCTTTCCGCGCAGAGATGGTCTCGCCGGCCATGCGTTCCAGCCAGTGTGCATGTTTGCTTTGTTCGCCGTGTAGTGCGACGTCTTTTATCCGTTCGATCCATTCGTCTTTGCCGGTGCCCTGAAACTGAAGCCATTTCAAAAATGCCTCTCGTTCCGCTTCTCGTTCTTTGTCGCGAGCGACTATTTCCAATCTGTGGCTGACTTCTGTCCGATCAAGTGCGCGAAATCTCCGTCCTTCGGCATCGAAGTAGGCACTCGTTTCCAATGCGACTAAAAATGCCGACATTTGTTCCGATGTCGGCGTGTGATTGTAATGCAATTCGGTCAGTTCGTTCAGATCCCAGATTTCATCTTCTTCTACGACGAGTTCCCACAGGTCGCAAAGGTCAATGTCGGCGCTTGTGGTTTCTGCCCGGTTGAGCCACGCTGTGCCGGCGGTTTTGTTATTTCCGATATGTCCGGTTGTCTGAAGTATATTTTCTATGGGTACATTGTGCGATGTACGCGCCGATACCGCAAATCTGGCTCTGGTATGCGAGATGTTGACACACACGCCCGCCATTAACCGATTTCTGTAGCGGAACAAAGCTATTTCGTTTTCTTTGGGTAAGGTATTCATAGACGAATCAGCGAATCAACGAATCAGCGAATCAACGAATCAACGAATCAGCGAATCAACGAATCAGCGAATCAACGGAACGGGGTACAACTGGTTCAGGCCAGTTCATAGACAAATAGGCC
>VXRD01000054.1 GCA_009838845.1 Gemmatimonadota bacterium
ATTTTTTTTTAATTACACGGCCCCCACCTACATCTACACCTCTCTTTTCGTCGTCAGGGTCTTATTTTTATAAGAGACTTATTTGTTATTCGTTGGATGTGGCAAATTGTTGACGACGGCACCTGATGATACAACAGACGCCCCTATGGACAATCCCCCTTCTATTATGGCAGCATTCGCCCGAGGCGACGAACAATTTGCCCGAATTTTTACCATTTCAGATGGGTTGGGCCCAATTTTTAATCAGCCGAGTTGTGAGACCTGTCATCCAGGAGATGGTCGAGGCACGCCAGCAACGGCACTGACGCGTTTTAGCATCAATGGAGATCTCGTGCCGACGCTGGGTGGGCCCCAGCTTCAGGATCGCAGCATTCCGGGGGTAGATCCCGAGACTATTCCACCTGGTGCTGAAACTTCGGTGCGAATGCCTCCCCCGGTTTTTGCACGGGGTTTAATGGAGTTTATTCCAGATGAAACAATTATCGCGCTTGCCGATCCCGAAGATGCAGACGGCGATGGGATTTCCGGACGTGTGAATTGGGTGAAACCACCAGATTTTGTTCCGCCTTATATGAATGGATCAGGACCTGGCATGGCAGTCGGTCGGTTCGGCCTTAAGGCCAATGTCGCATCCCTGTTGCACCAGATTGTGGCAGCTTATCACGACGACATAGGTATTACGACTGATTATATACCCGAAGAATCACTGCATCCACGGGTAGCTGATTTGTCTTTGAACGATATTGCGCCAGACCCCGAGGTACCCGCGGCTGAAGTGCTGGATGTATTGATGTACATTCGCACATTGGCTGTGCCCAAACGCGGCGATATTACCCCCCAGGTTCAACGAGGGGATATGCTTTTCAATCAGATAGGGTGTGCGTCTTGCCATGTACCCGTGTTAAAAACAGGTCCGAGCAAAATACCCTCTCTCAATTTTGTGGACGCGCCGCTTTATACTGATATGCTGTTGCACGACATGGGGCCGGGTCTGGCTGACAACAGAGCCGATTGGACTGCCAATGGACGCGAGTGGCGCACTCCTCCTCTTGTGGGTTTGCGCCTGGCAGCTAATAATTTGGGTGGCACCGTTCACTATTTGCACGATGGCCGCACAACCAATTTGAGTGAAGCTATTTTGACGCATGGCGGCGAAGCACAGGCTTCACGCGAGCGGTTTGCGGGATTGAGCGCAGAGGATAAAGAAGCACTGCTTGCGTTTTTGCTTTCGCTATAGGCACTATTATTATGAGTCGATCCGAATGCGAATCTCATCTGACGCGTCGCGAGTTCCTGGCGACTTCACATGTGCTGGTTGCCAGTGTGGCTTCTGCGTGTGCAACCGCGTCTGTTTATCGGATTGGCACTACAAATGGCAGGATTCTGATCAATCCGACAGACTATCCCGAGCTGGGACAGTCGGGAGGGATGATTCAGCTTCGCGTCAATGGTGTTGCAGACCCTCTCATCCTTATCCGAAGGGAAGGCGCTTATCAGGCGTTTTCAGCTATTTGCACGCACTTGCGCTGTTTTGTCAGACCCTCAAATCACTTCCTATTGTGTCCCTGTCATGGGTCGATGTTTGATTTGGAAGGCAATGCCGTTCGCGGTCCTGCAGAACAACCTCTGGCGCGTTATGAAACAAAAATGTCTGCTAAAGGCATTGAGATTCATATTCGATAAAGGCGGTATGATGATGAAACAGTTCAGTCACACTTTGTTGGCATTGGCCATTTGTTTGGGCGCGCGTATCGATGCCCAAACAGAAGGTGAAAACGCACCACCACCCTTTGTAAAAGGTGGATCTTACGACAAACCCCATCTGTTTAAACTCGCTTCAGGCAGGGCAAATTTTGGTGGATATGCCGAGGCGCATTTTCGATTTGAGAAGACAAATGGTATTGTGGAAGAGCGCATATTTGTCCCCAAGCGGTTCAATATGTTTTTTCACTCTTTTGTATCTGAGCGTTTCAGGATGGCGGCTGAGTTGGAGTTTGAGGAAGGTACTGAGGAGATTTTGCTCGAGTTGGCTATTCTCGATTTTGAACTTCATCCAGCCCTCACATTTCGAGCAGGCATGTTGCTCTCGCCTCTGGGAAAATTCAATTTGGCCCACGATAGCCCATCCAATAAGATGACAGATCGCCCCCTGGTGAGTACCCAGATCATTCCAACGGCGTTATCAGAACCCGGCGCAGGGATTTTTGGCGCATTTTATCCTTCCCATACAATGCGCCTGACGTATGAATTGTATGCCGTAAATGGTCTGGATAGTGATCTGGTCGGAGAGAGCGATGAGGGGACGCGCATTGCCGAAGGACGCCATAATGTCGAAGACAACAATAACAGCCCGGCACTTACCGGACGATTAGGCATTAGCCCAATACCCAAAGCAGATTTTGGGATCTCCTTTCACCGGGGGCAATATAACACGACGTTTTTAGAAGATATTTCGATAGATGAGGCCCGACATGTGACGATTTTTGCACTCGACGCTGATTATGCGTGGAACGCGTTTCAATTTTTGGGAGAATACGCTCGGGCATCCATAGATCTGCATCCTGGATTGATTGGATCGATTTATGCGTCCAGGCAGCAAGGTTTTTATATTCAAGGTAGTGCATCGTTTTTCAAAGATGCACTACCGACGATTCCAGATGGTCATTTTGAAGGTGTTGTTCGCTGCGATTGGGTCGATTTTGATGCCGATCTGGTAGGGGATCACCAAACACGCCTGACCTTGGGGCTCAATTTTAGACCTTCACCGGATTCGGTATTCAAATTCAACTATCTCTACAATTGGCGCCGCGATCGCAACAATGTCGAAGAACCTGGCGCGGGTGTACTATGCAGTGTTGCGACATATTTTTAGAACTTTGTGATTTTTCAGGTGTTGCTTATATTAAACATATGTTGCGGACAGCATTACTGACCCTGTCACAAGGAGAGACATCATGTCCCTTCTCGAAACAATCAATTCACCTGACGACTTAAAATCCCTGTCAATAGAAGAATTGCACCAGGTCTGTGCGGAATTGCGGCAATATATCATTGACGTGGTGACAGAGATTGGTGGACATTTTGGATCCAGCCTGGGGGCGGCAGAATTGACGGTGGCTTTGCACCATCTATACAACACGCCTCAGGACAAAATTGTGTGGGATGTGGGGCATCAGGCTTACGGACACAAAGTGCTTACCGGGCGGCGCGAAGCACTCAAAACCATTCGTCAGCCGGGGGGCATTAGCGGGTTCCCGATGCGCTCAGAGAGCCCGTACGACACATTTGCCGTAGGACATGCGGGCACATCGATCTCCGCAGCACTGGGATTTGCGACACAGCGCGATTTAATGGGCGAAAAGCACAAAGTAGTCGCCGTTATTGGCGACGGCGCCATAACAAGCGGAATCGCGCTTGAGGGATTGAACAACGCCGGTGCATCCAATCGCGATCTGCTGGTCATTCTCAATGACAATCGCATGTCAATCTCGCCCAATGTCGGTGCTATTTCGCATTATTTGACGCGCATTATCACCGATCCGATTTACAATCGCGTGAGAGATCGGATCACAAATGATCCGCTTTACAAAAAAATCAAAAGAGAAGTCTGGAATTTGGCCGGACGCATTCCCGTCGTAGGCGAAAATCTACGCCGCGCGCTGAGTGGATTCGAAGAGGGATTAAAGGGCCTGCTGGTACCGGGCATTCTTTTTGAAGAACTGGGATTTTTGTACCTGGGACCTCTGGATGGCAATGATCTGGAAGAGATGGTAAAAACCCTGAAAAATGTGCGGGATCTGAAGGGCCCTGTGCTATTACACGTACACACCATCAAGGGCAAGGGCGCAATTCAAGAAGATGAGGAAGACCCGTATGGTGCCGATTCGATAAAATATCATTCGATCAGCCCGCCATCGCCCAAGACGCCGCTGCCCAAATATCAGACGGTTTTTGGCGAGGCAATGATCGAGCTTGCCAATAATGACAGCCGCATTGTAGGCGTAACAGCCGCGATGTCCGAAGGCACGAGTCTGGACATTTTTTCCGAAGCGCATCCCGACCGCTTTTTTGATGTCGGCATTGCCGAACAGCACGCCGTGACATTTTCAACCGGAATGGCACTCGAGGGCATGCGCCCCGTCGCAGCGATTTATTCCACATTTTTACAACGGGCTTACGACCAGATCATTCACGATGTGGCCCTGCAATCGGCACCCGTGATTTTCTGTATGGACCGCGCCGGATTGGTGGGTGCAGATGGCCCCACGCATCACGGCGATTTTGATCTGTCCTACTTAACCTGTGTGCCCAATATGATTGTAAGCGCGCCAAAAGACGGCGATGAATTACGCGATTTGTTATACACGGCAGTGCAGCAAGTCGATAACCCATTTGCCATTCGGTATCCCCGCGGCAACGTGCATACCCCGCTTACAGGGCGCGATCCCGAAGTCTTGAAAATCGGTTCCTGGGAAGCATTGGCCGATGGTGAGGATCTGGTATTCCTCGCAGTGGGCACAATGGTAGATCACGCCTGCCAGGCGCGAGAAAAACTCCTGGAAGCCGGCATTTCTGCCGCTGTGATCAATTGCCGTTTTGTCAAACCCATGGATCTGGAAATGCTCGACGATCTGGCCGACCGCTATCAGATACTGATCACCGTTGAAGAAAATACCATCGAAGGCGGGTTTGGATCGGGCGTTGCGCGCTATTTGAGCGACCAGATGAGAGAGGGCCAGCGCATACACACCCTGGGCATTCCCGATCGCTTTTTCCAACACGGTTCACAGGGCGCGCTGCGCGACGAAGCGGGCATCTCACCCGAAGCGATTGCAGCAACTGCCCAGCGCGTTGTTGCGCGAGAACCCGTTGAATATTGAGCGGATCCTAATATTACCCAATGCACCACATCACTGAATTCAAAGGACTCAAAGACGTTAGCATTGACCTGATGCGACCATTTACATTGCTGATTGGACCAAACGGCTCGGGCAAGACCAACGTCATTGAAGCAATTGAGTTACTTTCCTTTATCGCGCGCGGTCAACCCCTCTATGAAATAGCTAACGTCGGTCGCACCGAGACCGGCCTCCAGATTCGCGGTGGCCTGCAGGCTTGTGGTCATATGGGCGAGGACATCTTCGCGTTAGGATTTGGGGCTTCTTTACGATTCGATGGTGTGCTCAAACAAGTCCTCTATAGAATACACCTTCGCACTAAACCACATTCTCAAATACAGTACGAAGAGTTAAAAGTTGGTGACCGCGTAATCTATAAAACGTTGCCTAAGAACTCCGGGACAGCATCGCGTGACGTAATGGTGATATATGACAACTTTGCTGACCGTGGCAGGAATCCTCAAACAGCGGTTTCATCGCAGCGTTCTGTTCTATCTCAGTATCCAGAAATCGCACAGAAAAATCGCAAAGCCCATTCATTGTCAGATGGCATATTGCGAACGCTCGCTATCCTGACGGCTCTGGAGACCGTCCAAGCAAGTTCGCATGTTATTGTGGAAAATTTTGATAATGGACTTCATCCAGGTCGTATAGGCATTCTGACTTCTGCAATAGCGGAAGCAATTGAGCGGCGAGACCTCCGCGTGCTCGTCACGACGCACAATCCTGCTACCATGAACAATTTGACCCCTGAACAGATGCAAGGGGTCGTTCTTTGCACCTGGAGCGAGGAAAAGCAAGCCGCCGATCTTGTCGAATTGGATAGCCTACCGAGATCCGATGAATTGCTCGAACGCGGACCATTAGGAGATCTCGTATCGCGCCGTGTTATCGAGCAATATCTCGCGCCCGAGTTTGAGGAACAGCATCGCCAAAAAATGCTGAAATGGGTTAAGACTCTACCATAAACTTGTCGGCTACTGCATGGCATACCCTCGAACTTGGAATTGTACGCATATAGCCAACGCTATATTGCGTTCCCAAATCGAGGCAATTTGTCGCACCTATGATTACGAACCGCCAACAATCTGTACACCCCAAGAATTCATGGAGGTATAATCATGTGGCGTGATTCCATTGTTGAAGAAATTCGCCGCAATCGCCAGGTGTATGCAGCGAGGTTTCATCACGACATCAAAGCGATCTGCCGTGCCGCTCGCGAGCAAAAACAAAGAAATAGTCACAGAATTGTTTCATTGCCCCCGCGTTCTGCCACATCTACGGCAAAGTAGAACAAATGATTCAGGCACTCAAGACTTACTACGATGCAAATGGCATTTCTGCTTTCGGTTTTCGTTGTCATTACGCCAATTCTTGCCGTCTTTTTTGCAATAACTTCGTCGAAGCCAAACGAAAACCTGCGTCGTGAAGGGGAATGAAAAGGAGCACAATATGGCTAAGATAGTGATTCTTGATACGAATGTGCTTTACGACATAGGACTGAATCGCATCCACATTGAGGATGTCAAAAAACCTGGAGAGCACCTCTGTTACTCTCCCATCTCAATCATTGAGTTGGTATCTAAACTCGACGACAGATCTTATGAGGAGCGAAAGGCTGCCGCTAATGTCATTCTCAAGCACCGGATAGACGAACTTCCGGATCCCGAATCGCATCTGACAAAGATATTTGGTTACAAGTTGGCGGAACCGCCATCCTCATATTCCGACGCTGTCCGTGCCTTGGCCACAGGTCAAAGCCTTGCGGAAGTTCGCAGAAGCGTACCGGACTACGAACTTCGTGATCGATGGAGCCTGGATGTACCGTTTACAGCGACATGGCGCGAGAAGGGCGAGCAAGAGTGGGTAGATTCTCTCATCTACTTGATGCAGGAGAACATCCCGGGGTTTCAAGAGTGGTACGCAAAGAATCCAAAAAAGCGGTCTTCGTCTGTGCCTAAATTGCGAGGCGAAGATAAGGAGAGATTCCTCGCCGGAATGCGGTCAGAAGAGTGGCTTACCCAAGCCATATCCGCCTGCCAGATACGTGCTTTTGTCCAAGCAGATAAGGATGACGTCCGTGTATTCTCTGCTCAACGACTTACCGATGCCATTCCCAGGGTAGAGTGCTACGCCCACATGTACACACAATATTTGATTCGCCTGATGACGGAAGGGATTTTGCCTAAAAAAAACGATAGTGGGGATATTGATTTCTTTCTTTACGCGACTGATGATGACCACGTTATAGCCATAAAAGAAAAGAAATGGATCGCCCTTGCGAATGCCGCAAATTTCGCCCTAAGAATACGTAACTATGGACCCAGTGAAATTACACGGGCTAAAGGCGGGAATCATCTACGGGAAGATGCCGCGAAGTATGGCAAAATGAGCTTCAAAAACTATATTGAGCCTCGACCTTTTGTCCGTAGTGGCAAGCCCTGCTTCAAAGGCACCCGAATTACCGTCTATGACATATTGGAATACCTGGCTGGGGGAATGACCGAGGATGAACTATTAGTTGATTTTCCAGATCTGACGCAGCAGCACATCCGCGCTGCACGGGAATTTTCCAATTTTCATAACCTCCAACTTGAATCCAGTGCCACAACGTGAAACTTCTCCTTGATGAGAACCTGAGTCATCGGCTCATAGCACGGATTGAGGAAGCCTTTCCCGGAACCTCCAGTGTCAATCAAGTAGGGCTTCGTAGCCAACCTGATACAGCGATTTGGACTTACGCAGCTGACCAGGGCTTCGCAATCGTATCAAAGGATGAAGACCTGCGTCAACTCAGCGTCCTCCGAGGTCATCCTCCAAAGGTCATCTATCTTATCGTGGGAAATGCTGGGACCAACCAGGTTGCGGACTTATTGTTGCGGAACAAAAACCGAATCGCTACTTTTCTCGACGACCAGAATGAAGACTCACTTCTCACCTTGAGCTTGTAGGAAAAAACTATGCAGAAACCATACCAGGCCGTCATATTTGATATGGACGGCCTGATTGTCGATACGGAAAATATTTATTACAACACCTATAACCAGACACTCAACGAACTGGGGATTGACATCCCGCGCGAAGGTTATGTGCGTTGTGTTGGACATCCCGTGGAAAGCAACAGCGCAGACGCCGTCGAACACTACGACTTGCCGATCCGTCCCGAAGGCTTCCACGAAGCCTGGATGACCCGATTTGAAACCGCGATCGCAGACCCCGATCAAATCGACCTCATGCCCGGCTTTCTCGACCTGCTATCACATCTTCAAAACAAACACTACAAACTCGGCATCGCATCATCCACGCCGCGCCAGCGCATGCGCGCCACACTTCGAAACGGCGTCTTGCCCCACGTAAATGCCAGCGCGCTCCACGACATATTTGGCGCTATTTTTTCGGGCAGTGACGTCACCCGCACCAAACCCGCTCCGGAAATCTACCTCAAAACCGCTGCAAAACTCAATGTCTCCCCCGAAACCTGTGTCGTATTTGAAGACAGCACCGCTGGCGTACAATCTGGAAAAGCCGCAGGCATGACCGTCTTCGCCGTACCCAATTTCTTTACCGCACATCAAAATCACGACAGCGCCGACCGCATACTCCCCCGCCTCGACGCGGCAATTGCGGTATTGTAAGAAAGCGATCAGCAGTCAGCTATCAGCCTCAGCCCCCACCGACCCCTTCACTCTTCGTCGTAGCATTCGCGGCAAGGATGCCGCTCCTACGGCGTAATTATTCACACTTCACAGTACAGGCGAAAGATTTTTCGCCCTGCAATCATCTGCGTCTATCTGCGTCCATCTGCGGATCGCAAACGGGCAGGCACAAGGCACTGCCCCTACATTTCACACTTCTACCTTCTCACGTCCTCTCCCACGTCTCATACCACTTCCGGTACCCCGTCTCTACGGGTTCGATATCGCCCACCTCAAACTCCAGTGCATAGTCCCGATCGTAGCCCAGTGCTTCCACCTGATCCCACACCCAGTGATAATCGATAATACCGTCACCGAGCATACACCGCTCCCACTTCCCTTCCGAGTTGTAATCGCCATCCTTGATATGCACATGCACGATATAATCCTTAAACACTTCGAAAGCGGACTTATAATCTGCACCTGCAGCCATCAAATTGCACGGCTCGTACAAAATTCCAAAATACTCTGAATCGACCTTCTCACAAATCTCCTGACAAGCCTCTGGATTGCCAGAAATTTCAGTACCGTGATTTTCAATCCCCATGTAAATACCCAATTTCTCGGCGTACTCCGCGGATTCCTGAAAATAGGGCACTATCGTATCAATCGAAGCGCGTTTGCCATCACCCGGCATAATGCGAATGGACTTTGAACCAAACGCCTTCCCCACATCCAGCGTCTTTTTCATCTCATCCATTGCAGCCTGTCTCTCAGCCTCCGAATCGGCGACAAAATCTCGCCCGCAGTACGACCCGATATTTGCCAACACCACGCCGTACTTATCGCATACCCGACGCAGTTCGTCCATATCGTAATCGGGATCCGTCACCGAAAAATGCGGCATGCGCCCCACCAGATCAATTTTGTCAAACCCCGCTTCGGAAATCACCTTAAACGTATAATCCAGATCTCTTTCCCGAAGCGGAAAACTACACGCTGAAATGCGCGTCACATCCATTTCAATCCTCCTCCACGGCATAATCCACAAAAATTGGACTGCTCCAGGCCATCTCCATATCGGTTTGCACCACGCGAACATAATACGGATTGATACCCGGCTTTGCGTCTTCATCGGTAAAATCGAACGACACCTCTCCCGCGGCCTGTGCCTCGGGCGCGAAATCAATGGTCACGCGTCTGTTCAATGGACCGAGTTCCATTGTCACCGGACCATTTTCCAGATCACTTGACCCAACGTGAAATCCGACCTTTTCAGCCGGCGCATAAGACATGCGCCTCGGCGGTTTGATACCCTGATCGCCGAATAAGGGACCGGTAATAACCGAAGTATTCACCACGCATTCTATATCCACGTCGCCATCACCCGGCAGATCCAGAATAATACCACTGCGATACCCACACGCCACAGAATACCAGCGCAACCCCTCATCGGTCACATCAAAAACGCGAGATCGCGGACTATCAAACCGGATCTTTTCAACACCATTAATAGCACGCCCTGAAACCCTCAGTGTACCCTCCCAGATCACGCCTGAATAACTGCTCTTGCGACTCGCGCCCTCCCACAAAATACGCACGCGGTTGTGGTCTTTT
Source organism: Gemmatimonadota bacterium (assembly GCA_009838845.1). Lineage (NCBI taxonomy): Bacteria > Pseudomonadati > Gemmatimonadota > Gemmatimonadota bacterium. The sequence continues at coordinate 10,151 of VXRD01000054.1, forward strand.
GCCCCTTCAATCGGATGGCTATAAATCCGTTCCAACCCGCGGTACAATTCCACAGACTCATACGGCGCAGTACCCGCCACAAAAGCCGAGATACGCGGTGTATTTCCCGTTGTGAACTCCTCCCCCATCCAATGGTCTTCACACGAAGTATGCAACAAAATTCGCGCACCTGTTGTCGCGTAAATGCGCCGCGCTTTGTACGCGTCCAAAACACTCTCAATCGTCAACTCAGGTGCATAAACCGCAGCCAATCCCGCCTTGGCATAACGCCGGTGTTGAAAACCCGGCGTATCCCCGCCTGGTCGCCCGTTGTGGCTATCACTCCCACCGAAAAATCCCATGCGATAATTGCGCTCAAATGTCTCCTGCAAAATCCACTCAAATGTCCCGTGATCCGATGTCACTTCCACAGCGGGTTCCAGATAGGGATCGTGGTATTGCAAATCGGAATGTTCCCCCCCCACATGAGCCGTAATCACCGTATCCGTCCCGCGATACGCTTCATAGACCTCTGTAATATGCCTCAAATCCGTATCTTCGTCAGACTTATCAGCCAATCCCTCATGTCCAGACCGACGGATGGGCTGATCGTGCCGCCGAAAATACACGTTGTGATGTCCGCCCCGCGTGGTTTGCGCCGACCACTCAAAGCCCGGCAAAGCGACAAATTGCCCCGGCTGATTATACGCGCGTTCCGTCTCTTGCTGCAACACCCAATCGCGTTTGCTCAAAACGTGATCATTGCGCTGATACCCCGCAAAGTGGATCGCTGCAACATCTCGCGCATACCTGAAAAAATCGGGAATCTTCTCCGCCATAGCCACCTGACCGCCGTGTGAGTCTCCCCAATACAGCGCGAATTGCGGTGCTGCATTGCGGCACGCAATCGGATTGCTCTGCGCGACCAGCGTACCATCATCGGCATCGACACGGTGAATCCCACCGCGCTCTACCACACATTCATCCACCCACCGCACACCCCCTTCTACATCGCCAAAACTCGCGGTTTGCGGCACGCGCACATCATTGCCATTGAGTGCCACATCCCCGCGATAAGAAACCGCTGGATTACCCCAGGCATCTTCGGCCTTGACCTGAATGCGAAACGGTTTGCCAGACGCGACAATAGACGGCGCATTGATCACCAGCTTCACAGCCTCGCCCCCCACAATGCGCAAAAACGGCGGATCGGGTAATATCGTGGCCTCCCCATCTCCCGCATCGACAGCCACCCAGAAAAAGTGCTGCGCCTCGGCAAAAGTCTGCGACCGAAATCCCGGTCCGCCGCCTGTCGTATCGCCATAAGTCACCGAGACCTGCTCGCCCTCTGCCAGAGCACGTCCATTTACAGTCAGCAAAAGCGACATCATACTCTGCACCAGCGCGCCCACACGCGCTTCTTTCGGCGCGTCAACCGTCAAATAATCTTCCCCTGCGGGATCATCCATCTGAGGCGTTGCGCGGTCTGAATCCGCATCCGTATAAATCCGAATCGTCCCTCCTTTCGCAACCCCTTTTTCTCCTGCCGTATAAGTCAGCGTCCACGTGCCACAGGACCCGGCCACCACATCTTCCGACGGACTCACTGTCGCACTCCCATATAACTTTTTTATTTCTGCATCAGACATAATCGCACTCCCCTTTACCAACCGTGAACAAAATGCCTGCTATCTGGAAACCAGATCGCATCCACAACACTCGACAGCGCAATGCCAAATAAATACCCGACAATAGCGCCATACCAGAACGGCAGCGACCGCCTGTAAAGCTGCACGCCCCCAAATCGCAACACAGCCACCTTCACCAGCCACACGAGCAACAAACAAAACGCATATCGCCCGGGCGGAAACGCAATGGCGACCGGATGAAAAGGCCACCACGCAAACTGCGAACGCAAATAAGTCAAAACACCTGCTTCTGCAAAACCAAACAACCACACACCGAGCTTTTGCGTATCAAAAACCGATATTTTGCTGCCTTCAATATAGGGCACCCGCGAAATGAGTGAATCCATAGGCCACGACACCAGCAGCCCATTCAATCCGCCTTCGTCATAACACCGAAACAAATAAAAACCACCCGCACTCATATACCCGACCAAATACGCCAGCGGCACCATCCCCCATATCCACGGATGCCGGCGTAGCGAATTGCCAAACATGCGAAAAATATGCGGAATAGCAGCCAGACAGGTCGTTCGTATTGAGGCTCCCAAAAACACATTGCGATTGAACAAAATCAGCATCGACTGCGACGTGGGCGAAAGTCTCGAGGTGCCAATCACAGAGTGAATCAGCGCCACGCCTTTACCACCAGCGGGATTGAGATAGGTAAATCCGGTTGCGGCCGCGTATTTCGCAATGCCGAAATAACACATAAACATCAGAATGAGTTGCCCCACCATCGCCCAGAACCCCACCCCCGAGGACATCATCCAGCCGCCGACACCAACCGTTGCCAACCCCAGCCCAACCCATGCCGTGCGATATGTAATGGGCACGCCATCATCAACGGCACGAGATCGGCTCAACGCTTTTTGAACCGTCTCCTTCAAGTGCTTCCGCGCAACCCACACCGACCACAGCACCAGGCATGCCAGCGCGCCGTGCATCTCGAGCATCGCAATCTCGCCAGCCTTGGCGGGCTGTCCTTCTAATCCCACCGTAAATCCTGTGCGATTCAGCAGCCCCACCTTGAAAATATTAATCACATTGTAAAACCACACACTGAACAAAATATCGGCTGGACAAAGATATGCCAGGCCCATAATCAGTGGCTGCACGCGCAAATAATACGCAGGAAAATACGGACCCAAATCCACGGCTTTGGTGAGATAGTGATCAAAAATCGTAATCCGAGGCATATTCAGTTGAAAATAGCCCACAATATTCCAGCAAATCACACCGCCCACACACCAGAACCCAATCCAGAAAATTTTGTCTCGCAACACAGCGGGCACGCGGCCTTCATCTGCGCCCTCGATCAAAGCCACGGGAAATTCGGACATGGGAAAGACCAGACGCTCTTTTTCCTGCCACTGCTTAAAAAAAAGCACGCTGCCGAAAAATCCCGCCATCACCGCGCTAATACAGCCGACAAACCACCAGAAAAAAGGCCGCACCCACAGCAACCACGGCACGGGATCGCCGCGATGACGCCCGGTGTACACCGCCCGCACATCGGGTATATTGGCGTCCAAAAAGAACCACCTGGGCAAAAAGGGAATGACTGTATCTCGCAAGCGGTTTTCCGGCGAGGCGAAAAACTCGGGCGACGGAATCAGACTCACCGCATAAAACCCCCATCCCACCGCTGGCAAACTGCCGACAATCCACATCATTGAAAAAATCGTGAGCAACTCAATGCGGGACAGCGCGAATCGCGGCGCGAAATGAATCAGCCCCACATTGATCCCCACCCACATCACAAAGGGAATCAAAGCAGCCACGGGCAAATAGCTCTTGACCAGATTCCCCGCAAAATAGCTCATGTACCACGTCGCAACCGCAATGGTCACCAGCCCCAACAAAATAGACCGAAACGTTATCGTATCCGGCGCGGGAGATGCTTCAGCTTGTATTTCAGATGAAAGGGCCATGGATAGTTATTAAAAGCAAAAAGTATCCGCAGATGTACGCAGATAAACGCAGATAAAAGACGAAAAGCGCACAGCGCGCGAGTCCGATTCGCAACGGACACTCATTGTCCATTCAACTTAGAAGGCTATCATCGTTTGTACATCCACATCCTCACAAACGATTGAACTGGCCTGAGAGGCGGCTAGTTGTACCCCGCTCGCGCTGTGCAAGCCCCTCGGCGTTTGAGAGCGGCATTTTTGAACTGACCTGAGAAACGGTCAGTTGTACCCCGCTCGCCGACTTTTCTTCAGACGCTCATTCGCGTCTTCTCTGGTGACAAAAAGTCGGTCGCCGCACGCCGCAGGCATGGCGTAGCCACACGCATAAAAAGAAAAAACGACCGCTCAATATAACACGGAACACAAAGGGATTCAAGAACGAGATTGGAGATGGGATACAACTATCTGGGCAATGGACGGATGGTCGATGCACATATTCATCGCATGCGCATAAAACTGGGCACAGCGCAGGAAATGATCCGCACTGTGCGAGGCGTGGGATACTGTTTTAAGCCGATTGAGTAAACCCGTCCATCTTTCTCCCCCTAACGGGACGTATGTTCTTTTGAGCACACGTCCCGTTTTTTTGTATAATAAAGGTAAGGATATATCTCACTTCCATGGAGGTCGCTGTGTTAGATTTACAAATCTTAAAGCAATTGCCGCGAGAGACCGTATGGGAAGATGTGGCAAGTCCACTGGGCCCGTTGACCGTATTGGTCTCAGATAATGGCGTACATGCAATTGCTTTTGAAAGTGATCAAACGGAACAGGCGAAGACAAATTTGCCTCGTACAGAGGATCATCCGATCATAAATGCCGCAACCGAACAACTCGCGATGTATTTTAATGGGACGCTGAAAGTCTTCGATCTGTCACTGGACTTGCTCGGAACGGATTTTCAGAAGCGCGTGTGGGAATTACTGCTGGAAATACCCTTTGGAGAGACGCGAACCTATGGCGACATCGCCTGTGCATTGGACAATACAGGCGCATCGCAAGCCGTGGGCGCGGCCAATGGTAAAAATCCCGTGGCAATAGTGGTACCGTGTCACCGTGTAATCGGTGCATCCGGTCATCTCACGGGATATGCTGGGGGGATGGACAAGAAAAGATTTCTCTTAACACATGAAGGCGTGATTCAACCGACGCTATTTGGATGATTGCTGACAACTTTTTTAAGGAGCTTAAAATGGCTGAAGGACATAAATTGACCATGTTGGGAACCGGACTGATCGGAATGTTTTACACCATGACCTTGCACAGACATCGGGGAATTGATCGAGTGCAAGTCGTGTATTCGCGAACCGAAGAACGCGCCAGGACATTTGCGGAAGAATGGGACATACCAAAATGGACAACGGATCTCAAAACCGCAATTGAAGACGAGGAAACCGACGGCGTGGTAATCGGCTTACCCAACGATCTACACCTCGAAGCCGCAAGACTCGCGGCACAGGCTGGCAAAGCCGTATTTTGTACCAAACCCCTCGGACGCACCGCTGATGAAGCCCAGCAAATTCTGAATGCAGTGGAAAAAGCAGGTGTATTTGGCGGATATTTAGAAGACCTGGTATATCCTCCCAAAACCCTAAAAGCTCTTGAATCCGTGAAAAATGGCGCATTGGGCCGCATCTTATGGGTACGATCGCGCGAAACGCACCCCGGGCCCCACAGCGATTGGTTCTGGGACATAGACAAAGCAGGTGGCGGCGCAATTGTCGATATGGGATGTCACTGCATCGAAATTATTCGTAACTTCATCGGCAAAGGCATTCGCCCGGTCGAAGCGATGTGCTGGTCCGACACACTCGTACATCCAGTCGAGGCAGAGGATCACGGGATTGGCTTGATCAAATTTGAAAATGGATCCATGGGCCAATTTGAAGTCGGATGGGCATTTCGCGGCGGCATGGACCTGCGGGACGAGGTCGCGGGCACAGAAGGAACAATCTGGCTCAACCACTGGTTGCGCACGGGATTTGACATGTTCACAGCCGTGGGACAAGGAGGGTATGTAGCGGAAAAAGCCGAAGGCGATACGGGATGGCTCTTCCCTGTGGGAGACGAAGTCGCAGAACTGGGATATTCGGACATGTTCGTGGATATGTTCAACGCCTGGGATGAAGGACGCGAACCAATGGAAACACTGTATGATGGCTATGTCGTCAATGCGATTATAGATGCGTGTTACAAATCGGCAAAAACAAAACAATGGGAACCGATAGAAATGGAATGGCGCGGCGGTGAAGTAGATCAGGAAACCACATCAACCGAAACAGACGCACCATTTGTCACCCTGAAAACCGAGCGCATGCCCGATGGACGCCTGAAGCGAATTGTAAAAGACAAAGAAACCGGTGAGATCAGCGAGCGGATAGACGAATAGACGAATAGACGAATAGACGAACCCGTAGGAGAGGCATCCCTGCCTCGAATCTCACTATAAAAATCAAGGTTGTCAATGGACCATGTATTAATTGCTGATGAGGTAGCCCTGCAGGGCAAAATCGCGCAATTGAACAGCCATACGAAAACCGAACAACTGTGTGTGGTCAGCGATTGGGACCGCACATTGACAAAAGCGCGAACAGAAGATGGGCAAGATGCGACCTCCTATTCGGTAATTGCGCACGGAGCCTATTTGGGAGAGGCATATCGCGTTGAAATGGATTGTCTGTACGCGCGGTATCGCCCCATTGAAATATCGCAGACGATCTCGCACCGTAAAAAACAAAAAGCCATGCGCGACTGGTGGGCAGCGGCACTTGCGATGATGCAGAAATACGGCCTTACTGAAAATATAATAGAAGACATTGCTATCCGTGATTTCATGCGCTTGCGCGATGGTTCCATCGATCTTTTTAAAATATTGGCAGACAGAGAGATACCTCTATCGATTTTATCCGCGGGCATTGGCAACGTCATTTCAAAATTCTTAACAGTTAGATCATTGTTCACTGCAAATGTAACAATAACGGCAAACAAATTGATATTCGATACACATGGCGCAGTGGCGGGATTTTGCGAGCCGGTAATCCACAGCTTTAACAAAGCGCGCCATGCAAGTACCCCACAGAGCTACGTCCTCCTCCTGGGAGACACCATAGAAGATGCACAAATGGTGAACGACGCCGATGCAGACTGTATCATTCGCGTGGGATTTTTGAACGAATCGGTCGAAGAAAATCGCGCTACATATCTACGCGCTTACGATATTGTAATCTGCAACGATGCATCTATAGTACCTGTGATAGAATTATTGGAAGCGTTGTTAAAAGGCGGGAAGAGAGCCTGAGGATATATCTTGACACCATTTGAAGCCATGCTCCTGGGGCTATTGCAAGGGCTAACCGAATTTTTGCCCGTAAGCAGTTCGGGACATCTCGCATTGGGACAAGCGGCATGGGGAATCCAAACCGATAATATAACCTTTGAAGTGATCGTACACTTTGGGACTTTGCTGGCTATAGTGACCGCATTGCGAGCGCGAATCAGCAACTTAGTCGTTGGATGTTTGCGACGCGATAGCGCATCCTGGCACACAATCTACCTGTTGATAATCGGATCCATTCCCGCAGGCATCGTGGGAATCTTGTTCAAAGACATCCTCAAAGAGGCTTTCGCCAGTCCGGTCGCCGTATGCGGATTCTTGATCGCGACCGGCTGTATTTTGTGGAGCACGCGGTTTGCGAGGGGTGACCGCATGAAAATTACATTTTTAGACGCCATTTTAATCGGCTTTGCACAGGCCCTCGCCGTATTGCCGGGAATTTCCAGATCGGGTTCAACCATTGGCATGGGCCTGTGGCGCGGGCTGGACGGCCGCGAAGCCGCAACATTTTCTTTTTTACTCTCCATCCCCATCATTTTTGGCGCAACTGCATTAGAAGTTGGCGGCCTGCTCGCCCATCCCCCGCAAATGAACGCACTATGGCCCCTGCTGATTGGTGCTATTGTGGCTTATGCATCCGGCGTATTTGCCATTCGATGGCTCATGGGATTGCTCAGCGGCGGACATTTTGCACAATTTGCCTATTATTGTTGGCTCATCGGCCTGGTGGGCATAGCGTATTTTGGAAAGTAAATAATCCATGAGATGGCTGATCGTATGCCTTTTGCTCGGTTGTGGCGGCGTTCCCATATCGCCTGAAAACGAGATACTTTCGGATTTTATGTCCATAGCCAACGTACACCGCGAGCCGATCCACAATGCGGCGGGTGATATTGTGGGAGTCAATATCCTGGCCGAAGTCGTTAATACGGGACCAGTACCGATAATCAGCCCTTTTATCATGACCTGGAAATTGCGGACCGCTAACAGCGAAGAAATAGCCCGCACAACCCATCGGTTTTCCAGATTTGACGCGGGACAGGTGCAGAAAATTGCATTGACAATGGCATTTGCCCCGCGTTCGAGTCTATCGGGCGTGCAGAACGTGGTAACATTTGATTTTGAGGAAAGTAGCCAGTAGCCAACTGACTCCTAATACCCCCCTTGCCCGATACGGTTTTGGCGTGTATATTGTTGCGTCAAACAAGCCGTATCACACAACAGAGGACACAGCGATGAAATACATTATTGGACTTTTGTCCGTCTTTTTTTTATTCGGATGTTCTAAAGACGACTCTGCCGGGTCGCGGGTTTTTATTCCTGAAGATTTAGTCGTTTTGGGCAACCCATCCATTATAGGGGAGCCTGCGGTTACACCTGAAGATCCGAGCTTTATCCACATTAGTGGTAATCTTGACAGTCAATCGGGTTTGGAACTCACGGGCCTTAAGGTGCGCGTGCGGGTGTTGGGTGAAAACGGCACTGTGTTGGGGATGAGCGAAGATGTATGTACACCCGCTGAAATAGCCCCTGGAGGATCGTGTACTTTTTTATCAGCCGTTGTATTGGCCAACGTGGATTTCAGGGATAGTCAATCAATTGAGATTACGCCAGCTTGCGATCAGGGCACTGGCACACTGCGATTGATTCCCGTGCTTTGGCCTGATCCATAGAAAGGAGTATTATTGTGGCAGAGGTGATTTTATCGGGTTTTGCCGACGAAGGACCGGTGAGCAAACGCGCCGAAGAGCAATTTACCATGATGCGCGCGCTTGGCTTATCTTATTACACCATTCGGTTTATCGACGTGGGCAATGGGGTAAAGAACGCAATGGAATTGACCGCGCAGGAGATTGTACAACTCCAAAAATTGCACGGTGAATTTGGTATTTCGGTATCGAGCATTGGTTCCCCGCTTGGAAAAGTAAAATTGCTGGACGTGGATGACGGGACCAACAATCGTTATGTGCCGTTTAAGGAATATCTGGAGACAGATGTCAAACGCGCCATCGAACTCGCCCATGCATTCGACACAAAACTCATCCGCGGGTTTAGCTATTACCATCCACATGGGACCGATCCCTGGCCGCATCTAAACCAAGCGGCAGATCAGCTCTCAGAAATTGTAGCCCTGTGTGCAAGCGAAGGCCTGATCTACGGTTCTGAAGTGGAATCGCATTTAATCGGTGGAGATGGCGAAACACTGATCGCATTGCACGAAAAGATCGACAGTCCCAACACCTGCATCATCATGGATGTGGGCAACATGGAAAGCATAGGACACAGCCCGGACAGCGTTTTTGCCGAATATGAAAAAACAAAGCCCGGATTGGGATGGATCCACATTAAAGGATTTAACGCGCCTGCCAACCAGCCGATGCTGGACCGCGCAACAGAGAGAGGGTTGACGCGGTTTATTCCCGTCGATCAGGGCGATGCCGGACATGAAATGGTCTTGCGGGATTTTAAAACACTCGTGCCGCGCCTGCAAAGCCAGTTTCAGGAACTGGGGGTGCCGGGTGTATTTATCGATCTGGAACCGCATGTAAAGGGCGGTGGACAATTTGGCGGCTTTAGTGGTATTGATGGTTTTGGCGTGGCATTTCGCGCCCTGTGCAATTTGCTGGACTATCTGGGGTATGAATATCACCTGACGGGCTACGAAGATTTGACCATGCCGTAAAATGGAGGTTGTAATGGCAGATATTCGCATTGGTATTATTGGCGCGGGCGGTATTTTTCGCACCCGCCACTTTCCGGGATTGGCTCAAATAGACGATGCCGAGGTCGTGGCAATTTGCAACCGCAGTGAAGAGAGTGGCGGCAAAATTGCAACTGAATTTGGGTTAAGCCCCGACCTCATGACCGATCCCCACGCGCTCATTGCGCGAGATGACATCGATGCCGTGATGATTGGCACCTGGCCGTACAAACACTGCGAGTTTGTACTCGAATCCCTCAATGCTGGCAAGCATGCATTTGTGCAGGCGCGCATGGCAATGAATTTGCGCGAGGCAAAAATCATGTATGCCGCAGCAATGGAATCAGACCTCGCGCACCAGATATGTCAGCCACCGCACGCATTAAAAGGCGACTGGTTTATGCAGCGGTTGATCGCCGAAGGATATGTTGGCGATATTCGCAACATCGTCATCCGCTCAATGACGCCTGGGGGTATTGATCCCAGTACGCCACTACACTGGCGACAAATCGGTCGCTTTTCCGGCTTAAACACCATGAGCGTGGGCATGCTGGTGGAATTTGTACACCGCTGGTGTGGCTATACCAAATCCGTATCCGCACACGCAGAAACATATGTGACCGAACGCTCTACAGAGGACGGCACGGGACCCGTTGACCGCCCAGACACCGTGAATATTTTGGCACAAATGGAAAGCGGCGCAACTGCGGTCTATCTCTTCTCCGGCACCGCGCATCACGCGCCGGGTGAAAGCATCGAAATTTACGGCACGGACGGCACACTCATTTACGAAACCTCCCCCGTTTTGGATGAGCAGCGGATATTGGGTGCCAAATCCAGCGATGGCGCATTGCAGGAATTGGATGTCCCAGCATCCGACATGCGCGAATGGACAGTTGAGGCAGATTTTATCGACATGATCAAAACCGGCAAACCCGCCGAATCGACCTTCTATCAGGGCGTAAAATACATGGAATTCACCGAAGCCGTATTCCGCTCCGTCGAACGAGGCACAACGGTGCATTTGCCCATTGTCGATTAGGGGGTAACAAGCAGAGGGCATACATAGAGATGAATCCGATACAATACGACAAAAACAGATTCAAAATACGGGCCATACCGCACCCCCTTGTCTTACACTGGATCTTGAATCCAGGACTGATATTCAACGAACTGATTTTGGGACAACGAATCCCCAAAGTCATGTTGATTGACGAAGAGAGCGATAAACCTTTGATGGAACGTACTTATGTTCCCTGTCCCCACTGTGAAACTCTAAATGACTCTCGTTTGTGGGCAAAAAGAAATTCCTTTGGGCATTGGTTTGGTTTTTTATGTCCAAATTGCCATCAAATAATTCCCTGTCTCTGGAACATTTTTAGCCTCGCCATATTGGCGATTACTTTTCCACTGTGGTATTTTCCTGCTCGGTTCTACCGCCATAGATGGATCGAGAAAGAAAAAGAAAGATTGGCGAATGTTCTGGAACGTCCCTTGATTCAAGCTAAGACTGTAGATTGGCTTTTTAGAGGCATCGTCTATTGGGGTGGATCAATGTGGTTGATCCTCGAGATTCTGCCGCAGATGTGGAAGGTTTTGCATGGAAACGAATGGGATTTGCCAAAGATGTTTGCAATGTTGTCCATTTGGTTGATAGCAGGCTTCGCGTGGGGCTTGATTATGCGTTCATGGATGAATAGAAAGCGATGACGGCACACTCATTCAGGAGTAAAACGATGTTTGAGGTTGTCTCTCTGGTCGATCGTATAGAAGAAGTCCCCGTTATTGCTACGGGCACGCGTTGGCCAACATTGCGTGAAGGGAGGGCATCCGACGAACATTTTCTGCGGTTTCCCGAATGCAAAGATGATCCCTTGAGAAAAGACTACGGGAGTGTGCGCACCTTTCCCGAACCTTTTGCCAGAGGGGGCGGATTTTTCCCCGTACTTTTGTTGATGGCGGACGGAAAGCTATGCTGTGCATCGCGAACCGGTTCGTGTCATGCCGGCAGTGGAGGTGAAATCAGTCTTTCCTTTTCATCGGATCAAGGCAGGACCTGGACGGATTATCAGGCGGTTGTGCGGGGAGATCCCGAACGAAATTTAGACTTGCGAAACCCGGCGTTTGGACAGGCGAAGAACGGGCACCTCGTGCTTGCCTATGGCGTCATGAGCGAAATTGACGTGAAAGGACGTATCTCGACGCGAGATCCCTTTAAATCGATCGAAGTAATTCGCTCAGAAGATGAAGGAAAAACATGGTCAGAGCCAGTGTCTCTGGCATTTCCCGAAAAAGATCTCCGGCTTCATCCCCATGGTCAGATGCGACGGGTCTCAAACGGGGCTCTTGTGTTCAACGCACGGGGATACTACACGCAAGAGGCGTATGACGAGAACCCCAAATTGCCAGAGAGAATGAGTTATCTTTACTGGTCGTTTGACAACGGCGAGACCTGGAAGGAATCAACCCCCGTGAAATCAGGCGGGAGCGAAACGGGTTTTCTACCTCTGGATGAAAAGCACTGGCTCGCCTATGTCAGATTCAACGATCAGCCAAATCAATTTGCCCACTCTTTTGACGGGGGAAAAACCTGGCCGCGTTGGGAAAAAACCATTTTCGAAGCACAGAACCAAGGGGCTTCACCCGGCAGCATTGCGGCTCTCCCAAATGGAAAAGTACTCATTACATACGGATATCGCGCATATCCCTTCGGAGTTCGCGCTGTTGTGAGTCACGATGGAGGAAACACCTTTGATATAAATCGCGAATACATCATCAGCGACACGGCCTACCATTCGGACTGCGGGTATCCCAGTACCGTATGTTTTGAAGATGGGACCATTGTGACCACAGCATATACGCTAATGGATGTGGCTCATAAAGAATGGGGAACCAGCTGTATCGCATATCGTTATTCGCAGAGTCTATTTGGCGGTACAGTCTATAAGCCCATTACCGCTCGATATATGACAGACCGTGAAAAACGAAACTTTAGGAGGCTAAGAAAATGAAAGAGTTACAAGTCCCAAAATTCGAGAGCTATGAAGAGGAAACCTCATTTTGGGATCAACTGGATACGGCTGATTTTATGGAAGATGATGGGGAATGGTTTCGCTTTGATACGCCACACAAGCGAGCAGTTCGCGTTGCGATACTCCCTGAAATAGCAGAAGAACTCTGGCAGAGTGCCCAAGCACAAGGCGTATCGATTGAAACCCTGGTGAATGTCCGTTTAATTGAGCACATACGAGGGAAATCAGTTGCGAGTTAGACCGATAAAGATAGATGCTATCCAACGCCGTTACTGTGAAGAAAGTAAGTCAATAATTGGAGAGACAATTAGCAATGATTAGGATACAAGAGACAAAAAATCAATATCTTCTGTCCATTCCAATTGATCAGAAAGAGCGGGCAAGAGGAATCCAGGGCAGAGTGTGGAATCCGCAACGTAGATGTTGGGTATATCCGCGAACCGTCCGAATGTACAATGCCCTTGTAGCAGAATTCGGAGATGATTTAACCCCAGAGTCTTCGTTCACATCTCCGGAGGGATATTCACCAGTTGTGTCCCCTTTTCTTCAAGCAAAAGAAACCGAAGATCAAGAAGCTGCAGAGCTTCGAAAGAATGTTGAGCGTATTGATCAATCTTTGTCAGAGCTATTAAAATTTTTAAACACTGACAATAAGCGTGCAGATATACTGATGAGTCAAGAAAAGGATATACAATCACTCAGAGCCGAATTAGAAAAAAAAGATCAGGAAAATACCGAGTTGTACCAACAAATTGAGCATCTCCAAGCAGAAAACAGAAGGCTATCTCATAAAACGAGCGTATCGCCCGATGATAGAGATGAAATAGTCAAAGATATGGCGTTAGAAGTAACGGGTAATGACCCAGTATTTGGAGAATCTATTAAGAACTTTCAAATTGATGGAACCCTCCCCCTCCAGATAGCCAAAATAATAGAAAACCATTTGAAACAACTTCTCAATTCCGATGGAACATTTTACGAACTAATTCAAGAGTGTGACGATGCCCAATTACTTGATGAAGACTCCGTTAGCCTCGCTCATAGTATAAGAAAACAGCGAAATATGGTAGCTCATTCTCATGGGCCTGAGGATCCAAGGATAAAGACGGGCAGAGATCTTTTCTGTTTATTTGCTGCGTCTCTGTTATTTCCGGAAATCCCCCCAGAATAACTGCGCACCGTAAAACGACCCCCGTGCGTTTTGTCGTGCAGTTGGACTGGATTAATAAATACTGAAAAGATGGCGATTTTTAGATTAAAAATAGAAGATG
>VXRD01000055.1 GCA_009838845.1 Gemmatimonadota bacterium
GACCAGAGTTTTGATAAGCCTGTTGCGTGTCTTTGTGCTTGCGTCTCCTGAGAGGATTGGTTTTTAATTGTACGTGAACGCAACTTCATATAGGTTGACTTGTTGGTGGTCAACACCCCAAATAGTTATTTCAAATCTTGTTATAGCCCCGCCCCCTTGTATCCCTGGCAGTGTCAATCCGCTGATATACCTTTGATTGTTGAAGTCAATCAAAGCCACCTGAATATAAATACTACGGTCATATATGGTTTCACCCCAATTAGCGAAAGATACCCTTACATCTGTGGCTTTAGATTCTGTTGGAGGATCAGGTGGATAATAGGTAACTGAAAGAACACTGAATCTACCCTCTAATTCAGGATCACTTTTGAGAGGATTATTATTTTCTTCTTCACAAGCCATCATCATCAAAATCATTATTATCATCAAAACCCGCATGGTAAAACTCCCATTCATTTCGTTATAAATAAAATGCGAGCAGGAGCTGGCTGTGTATTGTAATTTTTTATCGACAGCACCAACCCCTGCGATTTGAACGCTAAAACAAATATCCCAATACAAGTGAGAATTCATTGATGGCTGCGGTCACATTTTGTGTGCTCAGCAAGCTCTCTTTTTGTGTAAAACTCACGCCTCTGGATTCCAGTCCCAGGGAGAATCGCTCGCCTATAAATCGTTTTACACCCAGTGCTGCGGTAAATGCAAATTTGGTGCCTGTGTCGTAAAGTGGGATGGGGTCGCTCGCGCCCAATCCGGCTTCGATATAGATGCGCGTGGGTTTTCCCGCTCGCCAACTGTATCGGTAGGTCGCGAATATATCGCCCATATAGGTTTCTGTACTGCCCAGGCTGCTGGTGATTTCATAAGCTGCGGCGCCATAGCGCACGCCAATGGCCTGGGTTGCAGTCAGGTTGTAGATGAGTTGGCCTCCCACATACCCTGCGGTACCCGGGGGCGACGGTTCCATGTCGTTGAGTATGGTGTGTCCACTCAGTGCGAGAAAGACTTCGATACGTTTGGCTTAATCCTGGGCGTGAACGCCCTGAAGCGTAAGAAACAGTATTGAAACTAAGACTATGATGCGTGACATTAAAACCTCCATTGTTTGTTGGTGTGTGGCTTTGAAAAAGGAAAAGAGAAAGGATTTAGATTGGTCAGATAAAGATATTCTTGAACATTGTATTTCTCCTTTGTGTGTCAGGGGTTCAGAAACCGAGGGAGGCACCGCCGGGTTTTTGACGGCATTCTTCGGCGTGCGCGATGCGTTCGGGGTCATTCAGGAAGCCCAGTATCTCTATTTTTTTCAAAAAAAAAGAGACGCATTGCAAGGAATGCATCTCTAAAATAAATAAGTGGTATGACAGGGTATGTCGTGGGTGGTCAGGTTTTTTAGTATAAAGTCAGATTTTTTTCGAGTTCCTCAATTATTTCTTTGCGCAGGGACGCCGGTTCAAGGACTTCTGCATCTGCGCCATGGCTGAGTATCCAAGATTTTATTTCGTAAAAACCGCCGGCTTGAAAGGAGAGTATTATCTCGCCAGTGTCCAGTTCTTCAATTTTTTCTGAGGGGTGCCAGGTCCGCTGTTTGATGTAGGGGGCTTGCCATTTGGAGAAGCGGACTTTGATGTCTATGGGATCTTCGAGCGTGATGCCAAATGCCTGCTGGATGCGGTTTTCAATGTCCAGATCATCGGGTGGCTCAAAGGTTTGAGGTGTGATTTTGAGGGCCTGAATGCGTTCTACCGCAAGTGTGAGTAAGTCGTCGTAATCTGGATTGCGGCAGAGTAGATAATATCCGTTGTGATAATACAATAATCTAAAGGGTGTAATGGGATAGGTTTTGGTTTGTTCGGTTGTGATGGCACGATAGGTGATGTTGCACACTTTGCGTTCTTTGATTGCGCGATAAGCGGTTTCGAATATTTCGCGAGAGATTTGCTCTTTTTGCCCGCGGTGATGGGGGTAATAAGCCGCGCCCGCCTTTTCTAAAAATGCTTGTATCGGCTCTGGGAGCGTTGTTCTGATTCTGTTCAGGGTTTTCTGAAACGATTCTTTGTATGGCGTGTCCTCAAGCGGACTGACGATTCCTTCGATGAAGATCAAGGCGATAATTTCGTCGATGGGGAAGTTCAGGGCTGGCAGGTTGTTTTTGACCGTAAAGTATTTTTTACGGTCTCGCACCTTTTCTTCGATGATGAAGCTCACTTCGGATAGCGTATTGAGATCCCTTTGTATGGTGCGCGTTGAGACGCCCCATTCGTCGGCGAGTTCCTGGAGTGTTGCGCCATAAGTCCGGGCGGCGAGTTCTCGAAGGATGTCCAGTTGACGGACGATTTGTCTGGTGTCTGACATGGCTATTTTGCAAATAAAAAGGGCTTACGCCATCCCGACGTAAGCCCTTGTGTTTTTATGGTGCCGAAGGTGGGACTCGAACCCACACGGCCTTGCGGCCACTGGATTTTGAGTCCAGCGCGTCTACCAATTCCACCACTTCGGCACCTGAAGTCCTGTGGTCAAGAATATCCCAAACGCGGGATTGCGTGTCAAGGGTTTTTGAAGTGATCTGTTTCGGCGCGTGGCGGTCCGATGATTTCGTTGTAGATGATGGCTTTTCGGATGGTGTTGGGTTCAAAATCGAGTTTTATACGGCGTTTTTTGCGTTTGGGGCGCAGGAGTGTTTCGGTTTCTGATGCGCGTATAAAAGAGGTCTGGCCTTCGATGTAAGACGATTTGTCAGAGACGGGGCGCTTGCCATGTACTTCCTGAAATTCCGGTCCTGTGTCTGCTTCGGAGACGGGGCGCTTGCCATGTACCTCTTGAAATTCTGGTCCTGTGTCCGCTTCAGAGACGGGACGTTTGCCATGCACTTCCTGAAACTCTGAAGGGGGTTTGGGTTCTGGTTTGGGTTCTGGTTCGGGAGGTCCGAAGAGGACTTCCCATTCAGAGAGGTCAAACTCCTCTTCAAAGGGATCGTCGGCACCTGCGTCGCGGGACGTTTGCCTGCGCTGGAGTTTGGTTTCGTCGGGTTCTCTGGTGCCTCGCAGCCTTTTTATGAGCGGCGAGATAAGGCTGAAGAAGAGAAACACGATTATCGGTATGAGTACTTCCAGTTCCATGATGTAAGACCATTTGTTTTGTTATGGGGTTATGGTACGGGCGACCACAGGCATTGTCCCGTAATGTTTTTATACGGGAGGGTCGCCCCTACAAGTCACAATATCATCGTAGAGGACGGCCCCTGTGCCGTCCCTTTATTGGTTGTTGTCTTCGTCTTCTTCGGTTTCACCAGCGATGCCTTCGCGCATTTGCGTGTCGGCTTCGATGTTGCGCATGCGGTAGTAGTCCATAATGCCCATGTTGCCACTGCGAAATGCGTCGGACATTGCGAGGGGTACTTCGGCTTCGGCTTCGACGACGCGGGCGCGCATTTCTTCAACGCGTGCTGCCATTTCTTGTTCTAGTGCAACGGCCATTGCTCTGCGTTCTTCGGCGCGCGCCTGTGCGATGTTTTTGTCGGCTTCGGCCTGGTCTGTCTGGAGTTTTGCACCGATGTTGTCGCCCACATCCACGTCGGCGATGTCGATGGAGAGGATTTCGTAGGCGGTGCCCGAGTCGAGGCCCTTGTCGAGTACGGTTTTGGAGATCATGTCGGGATTTTCGAGTACGTCTTTGTGGGTTTCCGAGGAGCCGATGGTGGTGACGATGCCTTCGCCTACGCGGGCCATGATGGTTTCTTCACCTGCGCCACCGACCAGGCGTTCTATGTTGGCGCGAACCGTGACGCGAGAGGTGGCTTTGACCTGTATGCCGTCTTTGGCAACGGCGGTGACCATGGGGGTGGAGATGACTTTGGGGTTGACGCTGACCTGTACGGCTTCGAGGACGTCGCGCCCAGCAAGGTCGATGGCGGCGGCGCGTTCGCCGGTCAGACCAATGCCAGCTTTGTCTGCGGCGATGAGGGCGTTGACGACATTTTCGACATGACCCCCGGCGAGGAAGTGGGCTTCGAGAAATGCGGTGGGTATGTCGAGACCCGCTTTGGTTGCGTTGATTTGCGAGCCGAGGATGATGCGCGGGGGTACGCGACGCAAGCGCATGCCGACGAGTTCAATAATGCCGATGCGCACGCGCGCGGCAAGGGCGGAGATCCAGAGTCCGACGGGAATGAAGTAGAAAAAGAGGGAGAGTAGCAGAATGCCACCTACAACAAAGAGGAGGAGGATAATAGCGTCCATGAAAAGCTCCTTAAAAATGGTCGGTCTTATGTGTCTTCTGTTTTTCGCACAATGACGCGACTGCCTTCGATTTCGATGATTGTGACGGGTGTGTCTTTGGTTAAGTATTCTCCTTCGGTCGATACGCTGATGCGGCGACCGTCAAATACGCCGGTGCCGCCGGGGCGCAGGTCTGTAAATGCGATACCCGATGTGCCTAAAAGGTCGCTGTAGGGTGCCGCAACATATCCTTCGGAGGATTTTTCTTCTATGTCGAGTACGAGGCGGCTCCACATTCTGGATTTTGGGAGGGAACGCAGGATGAGTATGGCGAGGACACCGGTGAGGATCACAGAGAGGAGCAAGGGGGTGAGCGCGGCGTTGATGTCGTCCCAGGTCCAGAGGTCATAGCGACCCATGAGGCTTAAAAACAGGCTGGTTAAGACCAGGATTGCGCCGGGAATGGCGAGCAGGCCAAAGCCCATGACAAAAAACAGGTCGAGGAGGATGAGCGCGATGCCGAGAAAGAAGATGAGGATTTCAGACCAGTCGGCGAGGTTGACGAGCAGGTGGCTGCCGAAAAACAGGCCCAGGCAGATTAAGCCGATGGTGCCGCCGATGCCCCAGCCCGGGCTCTGGATTTCGAAGATCAGGCCCAGAAATCCCAGGGTCATGAGCAGCGAGGCCAGGTAGGGATTGGTGAGATAGCGCACGACTTGTTCGGCCCAGTTGGTCGATTGGTGGATGACGCTGGCCTGCACGAGGTCGTAGTATTTGAGTACGGCGATGAGTTTTTCCGATTCGTTTTTTTCGGAGATTTTGTGGTCGGCGATGTCGTTTTCAATAGCTTCTTCAGTGGTGAGGGTGAGTAGCTTGCCTTTGGGTGCCAGGCCCTCGACATCGACGTCTTCATCGACCATGGCTTCGGCCAGTTTGGAGGAGCGGCCGGTTTTTTCTGCTGTGGCTTTCATTTCGTTGCGGAAGTACGAGATGATTTTTTCACTGGCTTTGTTGCCCTGCATATCAACGGCTGTGGCTGCGCCAATGGTGCCGCCTTCGACCATGATGATGTGGTCGGTAGATAGCGCGATGAGGGCGCCTGCAGATATTGCGCGGGGGTTGATGAAGGCGATGGTTTTGGTCTCGCTGTAGAGGATGGCGTCCCGGATGGTGAGTGCGGCGTCGAGGGCACCGCCAGGGGTGTCGATTTCAAAGATGACGGCTTTGACGCCCGCGTCTTCTGCGTCGTTCATGACGCGCGTGACAAAAGCTGCAACACCGCCTTCAATGGTGCCGTTGATTTTGGCGACGTGTACTTCTTCTGCCCGGGTGGGCAAACCGAGTCCCAGAAGGAGTACGAGGAGTGTGAGTACGGGTTTCATCAATAAGGTCCTCCAGAATATATTTTCATGAATACCTTATATTGAGGTGGTTGTCAATGGTTTTGAGGTTTGATGCGTGGTAAGGAGGATAGGTTGCAGATGGAGAGAGATAGAAGGGTGCCGTCATCGCGGCATGATGTTGAGCCGCGACCCAGTGGGTGGTGGCAGGGCGAGACTGACCGCTGATTGCTGATAGCTTGTTTTGCGAATGCTTGACACTCTACGGGTTTTCCTGTATTTTTCCCATCCTGATATCATGTGGCGGCATAGCTCAGCTGGTAGAGCAGTGGAATCATAATCCATGGGTCGGGGGTTCGAGTCCCTCTGCCGCTACTACAAAAATCTTTTCGCTGAACTTTCTTCAAAGGTCGTAAGTTTTTGCTTCCTGAGCAACGCTTACGGCCTTTTGTTTTGCCTGTGCCAGAGTAGCTTCATTTTCCATCATCACTTGCTCTATTTCACCTTTTTGCTCTTCCGGGTCGATAATTTTCTGAACCACCATCGTCTGAGACATACCACCACCCGCTACAGCCATTTTGCTCAGCGGACGCCCAATCAACTTTTGAATATACCTCGTGCGAGCATGTTTATCGCTAATGTGTACTTTGGACAGGCTGTTCGATTTGCCAATGGTTTTCTGCCTAAGCAATTGCACTCTTTTAGGGGCACTAAACAAAATGATAGATACGATTCGAAGAGAAGTGATCGTTTCGATTTGTAAGCAGGTATTTGGTACAAATCATAGAGTAAGTTCAGTATCTAAAATTACCCCTATTTCTGAGCAGGGAATACCCAGAATAGATGGTTGTACCCAACATATTTGCTACCATGTATGTTGCCATAATTCAACTAAGAGCTATGTGTTTCGCTTCTTCCGGGATCTTCCAAATAGAGAGGACCGTTATATCCATGAAGAAGGTATTTATAGGCTTCTAAGCCAAGAACTGAGTTTGCCTGTACCGAAAATATTATATACTGATCACACCAGACAACTCGTTTCTACTAACTACATCATAATGGAGTATGTTTCAGGAGAGCATTGGCAATTTCTTGCTCATTCGGACAATCCCCGCACTAATTCTATAGAAAAAATGAAGATTCAAGAGCAAGTAGGTGCTTTGTGCGCTCAGATTCATGGATTGGAAAAATCCTCTCAAGACAATCAAAGCTTTATACAGACTCTGCTACGGTCAATAGAAAACCTCGAGAGATGCGTAGAGGATGGGCAATATCAGGTGAGTCTAAGTGCTATTTCTGAAGCGAAAGATCTGATCCAAAAAGCACCTTGGCTAAAACTCACAAAGCATTCCTTGTACAAAGCAGATGCTGAGATTTTATTTTCTAAGGACCATAGGCAAAATTGGGATGTATCTGCTATTATCGATGTAGAAGCAATGGATTTTGGTGACCCATATTTAGACTTAACCAACTTTCTTTGTGAGCCGACGCCGATTTGGAAACTAGAAGAACCTCTGGAGGTTGTTTCGCCTGAAGAAACTCGAAAGAAACCTCTCTTTCGTGGGTAT
Organism: Gemmatimonadota bacterium; assembly: GCA_009838845.1. Classification (NCBI taxonomy): domain Bacteria; kingdom Pseudomonadati; phylum Gemmatimonadota; species Gemmatimonadota bacterium. The sequence continues at coordinate 7,123 of VXRD01000055.1, forward strand.
GAATCAGTCAGGAGCATAGATTACTCGAGGCTCGCAAAAGTCTGCATTGCTATGCATTTATCTATTATGTGTTCTACCGCCGCGCAAATCTACTGGCCTGAAATTAGGCAATATATCAATGTAAAAAAGAGAGAAGAAATTTATGACAGCCTTTTAGATGCTTGTGTAAATCGTTATTTAATTGGCTGATCTTAATATGTGGAGTTACCCCGTTTCTGATGCTGTTGCCGAATTGGTCGAGAGGTAGTCAGCAGTTGTAAAAACGGCTGTTTGTGGCCTGAACACAAGCTCTGTATGGACAGAATTTGGAATTCGGCAACAGCATCGTTTTAGTGGATAATAAAGTTTGTTTGTACTCGAGGTGAGCAGATAGTTACGATAGCAGTTTATTGGCGAGGGTTTAGTTTGATACCCAGTCTTTTCATTTTCCCATACAGGGTAGAAGGCGGTACGCTTAGCAGCTTCGCCGCGCCCCTGGGTCCCTTTATCAGATAGTTCGTGGCTTCGAGCGCGTCGAGGATGTGGCGGCGTTCCAATTCTGCCAAAGACACGACTTCTCGGTCTTGAGAAGCCGATAAGGTCTGCTCCCCATGACCTGTATCTTTGATTCGAGAACCATACAGTCCCAGATCCCTCTCTCTGATTTGAGACTCAGAACACAAGACCACGGCCCGCTGTATGGTATGCTCTAATTCCCGCACATTCCCCGGCCAATCGTAGCTTTGCAACACCTCGATAATTTCTGGCTTCAGGAGAGCTATTTGCTTGCCTAAATGCGTCGCCATGCGAGTCTTGAAATACTCGGCCAACTCAAGTATATCCTCCTTGCGCTCGCGCAGGGGCGGCAAATACATTGGAAAGGCATTGAGGCGATAATAGAGATCCTCCCGGAAAGCACCAGCATTGACCATCTCCTCGAGATTGCGATTGGTCGCTGCCACAATCCGCGTCTTTGCCGTCCGCGTCTCGCTGCTCCCAATGCGTTCAAACCTGCCCTCTTCCAGCAAGCGCAACAGCTTGGACTGCGTTTCTAAAGCCATATCGCCGATCTCATCTAAAAAGAGCGTACCACCCTCTGCCAGTTCTACCCTGCCGAGTCTGTGGAAAACTGCGCCGGTAAAGGCCCCTCTTTCGTGACCAAAAAGTTCACTATCGATCAATGTCCCGGGCAATGCACCGCAACTAACCTCTATAAAGGGACCCTCGCTATGGGCACTCAGCGCGTGTAACATCCGAGCAGCCAGTCCCTTGCCCACACCCGTCTCACCCATAATCAGCACGGTCATATTGGTAGATGCTATTTTTTCAAGATTGATTTGAAATTGGCGCAGTGCCGCGCTATGCCCGATAAACTTCTGGCTTTCTCGACGGTTGATGACATCGGTCAATGCTTCGATACGCGGGTCTGCCGTTATCGAGAGTCGCGCCTGTGCTATCTCTGAGTAATTGAGGTCGCGATCTATCGCCCGGACCTGAAAGGTGTAGTCTCCCGGCGGCAAGTCCCGGTAAAAGGCCCGCATCTTTCGAGTCGCTAATTGCCAGTCGGCATCATAACCATTCAAGCGATAGACATAGAGCATGTCACTGGGATGTGTGGAAAAACTCAGGCCCTTGTACTCGAAAATAACCTGCTGTCCCGCAGTAGATACAATGGCTTCCTCAGAGTTCTCATACACCTTATCGGCAATCACCTGTAGCAGACGAATCTGGGGCGGGGTTTGCCGCAGACGGTAGCGTATGATAGAACCCATAAGCGTGCCAAAATAGAACGTTCCATCGCGATCTTCGAGTATCTGGCAAACCGGTCCTATATGCGGTGAGTTGATGGTCTGGAAAAGCTGACCATCGTAGTGAGTCACACCCCGGTCTGTACCGAGCCAGAGATGCCCTTGCCGATCCTCGAACACGCAACGGATGCGGTTGCTCGGTAGCCCATCGTCCGTCGTGAAGGTCTGGAAGGTGTTGCCATCAAAGCGACAGAGACCTCCGAGAGTAGCGATCCACAGGTTGCCATGGCAGTCTTCTATAATATCTGTGACTCTGTCGTCGATCAGTCCATCTTCAATGCCATAAAATTTGAGCTTATCTTCGGGATGCCAGCGCGCCAGGCCCCTGCCGCCAACTGAGAAATTGTGGCTGGCCAAATGAAAATAGACCTCGTCTTTGCGGCCGGCAATCACAGTGCCAATACGGTCTAAAACATCTTTCTTTTCCTCCTCCACAAAAATGGTTTGGAACGCTTCGTCCCGCTGGTAAATGATCTTTAATGGGCTGACCGAAAGTTCTTCTTTTATAAATTCGATTTTATAGGTGTCCTTTTCCCAATAGCCGAAAAGGAATTGATCTTGCAAGTCCTGAGTAATTGCACTGACACTCCTTGCGCCTGAACCCGCAGCTATTTTCATCTTTTTGAATTCTTGTCCATCGTAGCGGAACAGGCCATTGAAACCGCCAAACCACAGATACCCTTCGCGATCCTCGTACATAGAGAAACAGTTGTCGATATCAAGGCCTTGCTCGGAGCCTAAAAATGCAAAGTGCTCGCCATCAAAGCGGGCGACGCTTTTTTTCAGCGAGGTGAGAATGGGTGATACACGCCCGATCCATATATCCCCTTGCCGGTCTTGCACGATCTGCGAGATCTCGATCGGCTTTTTGTCTTTGAGAGAAGCCTTACCGAGGTCAAAAACGCTGATACTATGTGCATCGTAAAGGCCGACGCCGCCCCAGGTGGCAAACCAGAACTGATGATCGCGATCCTGGAATACGGCTTTGACTGCGGGATGGGGTAAGCCATCGGCAATGGTAAATCTGCAGAACCCATCACCGTCCTGATACAATACGCCTTCCGAAGTGCTAAACCACATCCGCCCTTCACGGTCACACTGTATTTTGCGTAGCCACCCTCCCAAATCTACCTGAACAGATTGGAAGGTGCCATCGGCATAGCACCACAGTTCATCTCGATTTCCGAACCGACCTATCCACACCTTGCCGGTATGGTCCTTATCTAAGGCATAGGCGGTCCCATCCTGGGGAAAACCGTCTTTCTCATCATAGCGGTGGAAGGATTCACCATCGAAGCGGATGAGGTAGTTGAAGCCAAACCACAGGTGACCTTGCGGATCCTGAGTAATCCCCCAACACGGACGCCACCTGGAAGAAGGAGGCTCTTCGTAGTGCTGAAGGTAGAGCGGGATCATGTCGTGGAAAGCAGTGCCATTGTAATACCCCAGGGTAGAGGCACCACAGCACCATACACGACCCTCATTGTCTTCGTAGATGCACCGCACGTCTCGGCCTGCAATGCCATCGTCCTTCAAATGATAGAATCTGGCTCCGTCGTACCAGCAGACGCCATTTGCTGTCCCAAACCACATTCGATTCTGACTGTCTTGTACAAGAAAATAAGTACGATCATCAATAAGACCGTCCTGTTTGGTAAAATTCTGGAATTCATTTCCATCGAAGCGACTGACGCCATTATCCCATGTGGCGAACCAGATACACCCCTCGCGATCTTCGGCAATGTGTTCAATGCGCATCCCGGCCAGGCCATCGGCCATAGAATAAGTCCGATAGGTGCCCGTGCGCTCAAGTGGTTTGATCATAGAAAGAACCCTGTGATATGGATAAAAAACGGATTCATACATTGTATCTCACACTTAAAAAGAAACATAATATTGAATTTCACACCTGCAAACAAAATAATGAAGGGTGTAATAATCTCGGGACCATTGAGACCATAGTACGTCTTTTAAGACCATATAAAGTCTTGTGTAAGAGCCAATCCGACTATTTTGGGACGATATAATATAGTCAGATTGGCTCTTTTTCTTATATAAAACAACCCTTTATGAGTATAGATCCCTATGACAACGCTCACATTGGCACGATTTTTGCCTTAAATACTGTCCTGATGCCATCATCATGACCGAAACCTGGACACAGGACTCAAGAAAATGGGGGGGCAACCTTTAATTTCGGCTGATGACGTGATGACCATCAGCTAACTCCCTTTGGGTTGTCCTCTCCTGATCAGGAGGGATGAAAATGGTGTGATTGGTTATGAAGCAAAATACGACCTGAATGGCAATGGAGAAATTGCGTTTGACGATTTTACAGAACTTTTCGGGCTTGACCCTATTTGGGGTCATATCTATTGAAGGGGGTTAGAATTGAAAAAGAGATGGGTGTCTATGAATGTTATCGCTCTTTCGGTGTTGGTATGCGTGGGTTATGCCTCTGCGAATACGACACCTTCTGCGGACTTTGATGGAGATGGTGTGGTAGGTATTCCCGACTTTTTGTTATTTGTGGAGCAGTTTGGATCAAGTCGAGGCGATGGGACATATCAAGCCAAATATGATCTGGATGGCAATGGTGTGATTGGGATCCCTGATTTTTTGATATTTGTGGATTCGTTTGGCAAAGAAGTGCCGTCACAGACAATAGTGGTGCCGGTATGTGACCGCACCGGTGCTGTGCGCGACTCAATTGTGGCATTGGCGCCTGTAAGTGCTTGTGGGGATGTGACAGAGGTGCATCTATCAGCAATAGATTCTCTGAGTCTATCAGGTGCAGGTCTCACAGAGTTGAAGGCTGGGGATTTATCTGGTCTGACGGGTCTGACAAAGCTCAACCTGCAAGAGAATCGCCTGATGTCAATGCCTTCCGAATTGTTCACCCTTCCCAGTCTTACCTACCTGCACCTCAGTGACAATCGGCTGGTGGATGAGATTCCGAAAGAATTGAGCAATCTGTCCAATCTTACGGAATTGTATCTTCACAGAAATCGGCTGGTGGGTGAGATTCC
>VXRD01000056.1 GCA_009838845.1 Gemmatimonadota bacterium
CTTTATTTATTATATAGACCTTATGAAACCTTTGTTCTTGACAAATTTCCGTATTCAATAGCATATTATCCTCAAAATTTCTGATTGTAACGTGGGGAAGCACAAACAGTGGCACTTCAAAATAAGCAAAATGGGGAAAAAATCAAAAAGAGTTGCGTCGTCTTCGACGCGAGAACAAGCAGTTGCACATTGAGCGCGAGATACTGTCAAAACATAATGCCGTAGTGATTCTGTACGGTAGCAGCGGCCTAGTATATCGCGGCAAAAGAGACTACCCATATCAATCTTACTTGAGATTGTCATTTCGGCACGGTTTTAGCCGCAATCCAGAAGGTTTTGCTGTTCCTGTCTATATGGGGCATGACTTACGCCACGATGCACTAGGCTGCATTCCAATTTGGCTTACCAACCGTCTCCGACGCTTATATTTACCAGGCCTTCGACAAAGTCATCCACGACGTCCTCAACGAACCCCTCGACGGCATCGTAACCTTCAGAAACTCTGTCTCCATACCAATCAGCTGCTTCAACCGCTTGTTGAGGATTTGTCACTACTACAGCAACTACTCCACCGATTGCTCCAGCGGCTGCTCCTACCGCGATTGCGACAACGATAGGAGGTACTCCTCCTGATACCTCAGTCATGGTCTGTCTATCCAAATCTTCATGGTTGATAGATAGAGCCGGACATGCAGCAAAAGCTTGACTGGGATTGGTCGTCATTCGATTTACCAACGTTTGAGTCATGATATTCTCCTAAAACAAATGAAGCAGAATTTATAACAAAAATTTCCACCTAAACTGGTCAATATATTCACTTTGCCAAATACTTACCGGATTCTGAACTATATTGGTCAGGGGAAAGGGTTAAAGATATCGTCCAAAATATCGTCCAAAATATCGTCCAGCGTCGGGTCAAAATCCTCACTGGTATCATCCTCAGGGACCGGGAAACATCCATCGGCACCAGAGATCCGAGCAATTTCAAGCCTATCCAAATCACTCGTTTTAATCGGCAGATGGGTCACACCTGCGCCCAATTGCTCGGGATTTGATACAATTCGTCTCGTCATTACTTTCACCTCCTTTCTTCACTGCCTTAGCGCAAATCGCTGAAATGTCGGATTTTACGAAGCGTTTAAGCATTTTATGGGACGTGACGTAATACTACCAGGAAGCCCACCATTCACTCACCGTATCGTAGATATCATCCACTGTATCTTCGATATAATCAATAATATCTTCAAGGAGCTCCGCTGGATCTCCTTCTGGCAAAATGCATCCCCCTGATGTATTCGCCATTTCGCTACGCATCAGTTCCATCTCTCGACCAGGAAGTTGAACACAGGTCACAGAATCTTGTGCTGGCATTGACGTAATGCGTTCTGTCATTTCTCTCACCTCCCTTCTTCAATATCTCAGCGAAGCACAGATAGCATCCCTGTGGCACCTGTCAGGGGGCCGTGAGCATATCGCTGAAGTGTCGGACTTTGCGAAGCATTTTGTATGCCGTGTCGCGATCACTGCATAAGCCCAACAGGGCGGCTTCGACTTCGTTTGGATGTAAATATTGCATCAAGTGAAGGCCCAGGCCTTCAATAAGGGACATATCTTGCCCCAAAAACGAAATGCGCGGCAACGGACCTTGCACGCTTCCCAAATAGTTAAATCCTTTAGACATACTTTTCGGCACACCGGATGCATCACAACCCTGTGTAAAACTCACAGTTATTGGTATCGGGCAGGCGGGGGCATCGCGTTTGATCCGCAAATTTTCAAACAGTGTCATATGCTGCTGCGCCATACAATCCCAGGAAAAATTCAGTGCGCGTTTGCGAGCACGCTCTCCTAATTTCTCCCGCTCCGTCTTGCTATTCAACAAATCGCGCACAGCATCTGAAATCACCTCAGGAGCGATATAACCCGTCACATTCAATGGCTCATCTTCAAACCGCTCAATCTCAATCAACCGTCCACAACTGCCCAACAACTCTGGCGCACCCGCAAAATTGGTCGCCACAACCGGAAGACCACACGCCATGCCCTCTATCACAGTGGAGGGACACGACTCATACGAATACACCGACAACGCGCACAACACATCGAGCATATTGTAATACAGCGGCATATCCGTATAGGGTTGCGCGCCCAAAAAAATCACATTGGGCGCATGTGTCACAGGTGCGAACTGCTTGCCAATCACCGCAAACAACACGTTGGGATTCAGATCGGCCATGCGCAAAAACGGATAGGCCCCCTTGCCCGGCTCAAACCGCCCGCAAAAACCAACCACTGGCATCTCCAGAAAACGTTGATCACCCGTCTTATCTACTATCTCTTTGCGCGCTTGCAACTTATCCATTGGCACAAACACCTCGGCATCTACCCCATTGGTAATCGCATGTAAATACGATCGGTCAAACACTATCTTGCCCACTTCGTCAGCGGTGTATGCCGACTTGGGCGACAGGGCATCATAAGGCCGCAACAGCGAATAACATTGAAGCACCTTGTCTATAAAGTCGCGATTGCGTCCAAAAGAACACGACAGCCGAATCAAAATGGGTGCGGGACACACATGGCGAAAAAATGCCAGGTCATCTGCTTTGGGCTCAAACATCAACACACCATCAAAATCCTGCCGCACAAACCACTGGCGAGACGCATCAATCGTCTCATAAGCTGGTCGAATACCGTGCAAATTCGGACCATAATCCACAGCGTCAGACGCTGGCATATACACATCGCAATACTTCGATAACGCCTGCACATGGTTAAATCCTGATAGGGATGCCCCGCTGCTGGATTGAACTACTTTTTCGGGATCGCGATATGGGTGTGGTACGTAAAGTTTCATTTTTTGCCTCATTTCAGCGATTCTATAAATTCTCGCGTTTGCTCGGCACCACCCAAGGATAGATCGTGTTCGGACACAGAACGTCCGAGCATTGCGCCAATAGCTTTTGCCATCTTTCCCGCACCTATTTGATCGGGATGTATCACCCCTGCAATACCCAACTCCATCAACTGCTGTGCGCGAAATTCCTGATCATCCATCGCAATGCTCGGCACCAGAATCGATGGCACTTGTGTCTCAAGCACATTCATACAGGTATTGTATCCCGCCCGGCTAATCGATAAATCCGCGTGTTTCATATAGGCCAAAAAATTGGACGTAAAGCGTTCAATGCGAAACGGACCATCACCGCACAACCCGCACAAAGCCTCAAAATGCTTTTCATCTATAAACGCACCAGCGAAAATCACCATCTCGCGCCCATCGTGCGCAGCGTCTCGCTCCAATTGTTTCCACGCTTCAATACACGGCGCAACAAGCGCAAGTCCCTCAGCCCCACCGCCAGCACTGACCAGCACATACCGATCAGGCGCACCACCAGGCCGAGATGCGTTTTCGAGTTTCTCAGAAACAAACCCCGTATAAACCACGGGAATACCGATATCAGCAGTCCAGGGAAAGTGATCTTCCAACCGGGACAATTTGGAATCGCCATGCACCAGTACCGCATCGAAATACTGATTCAACACGGGCACAACCTCCTCGTAATACCGCCGATTAAAAACCAAATACTCGTGATGTATCCCACCAAAAGGCACCGAATAAAACCGCATCGCGTCCCCATCGCGTCTCTGGACAGGTGTGACAGCCGGTTGCAACACATTGCTTTTTGCCCGCGTTGGAATATCGCGCAGTGAACACAGCACCTTCGCACCGGGATTGATCTCATTGAGTCTGGCTATTGTATTGAGGATCTCGCTCTTGAGAGACCACCGGGAAAAAGGAAAAAACTCAACACAAAACACATCGGGGCGAATCTGTTCCATCGCTTCGGAAAGCCTGGCCTGACGCTCGCGCATCACAGCCTGCAAATCGCGTTCCTTATCAACAGACTCAATGCCCTGTGTGCCCGTGCGAAGGGGCGGCAGGGGAATACGCACCACCCGTTCATCAAGGTCAGCCTCGGGAATTGGTCGTCCGCCATCGATGAAAAACACATTGCATGTTTTGACCAGTTCATTGACAATCTGTCGATTGCGGAAATGGTGCCCAACGCCAATGAGGTGCTGGCTGTAAAATGCAACGCGTGTGCGGGTTTTTGCTTGTTGATTAATACATTCCATACGGGCAGGGCAAACGGCTATCGCGGCCTCATAGATCCCGCGATAGCGTTCCACAACCTGCCTCCATGTGCGCTCTGACCGCACCCATTCGCTGCCCCTTTGTCCCAGTTGCATCCGCAACGCGGGATTCTCAATGAGTTCGGCACATGTCTGCGTAAGACTCTCGACATTATCTGCCACAAAAACGCGCCCAGTTTCACCATCTATAACCACCTCCTTGAGTGCGGCCACATCACTGACGACAACGGCTTTTTCCATCGCCATTGCCTCATAAGGCTTCATCGGCGTGACCAGTTCGGTAACGCGGCTACGCGTACGCGGAATAACAAAAACATCTAACATCGCGTAATAGGCAGCAATTTGGTCGTGCGGTATTTCACCCGTAAAAATCACCACATCCGCCAGACCGCGTTCCTGTGCTTCGCGCTGCAATGCTGGCAAGTCTCGTCCACCCCCCACAATCAACACTTTGAGATTGGCATACTGCCCGCGAAGAACCTCACACGCCTGCAACAACAACCGCAATCCCTCCAGTGACCGCACCAGACCGATATAGCCCAACACCACATCTTCCGGTTCAATCCCCAGATCATTGGCAAGTTCGCCTGACCGATTTTTGGGTGCATATTGCTCAACCGCCACACCATTGGGCACTACGCCAATTTTCTCTTCGTCAACCCCCTCGCGTATGCATTCTGCTTTCAACACCTCGGACAGCGTCACCACTGCATCGGCTCGTTGCATCGCATTGACATGTTGCGCGTGTTGCTGGCGATACGCCTCTGAATCGGAAGCCAGCATACCCTGCGCCACACCGCTATCGTGCCACAAGCCCCGCACCTCGTACACCACAGACAGACCACAATGATGTCCTATATCAATCGCAACCTGTGCATTTCTACCCGGTGACGCCGCGTGCAACACATCGGGTTTTTCTGTCTCAACAGCCCGCGCAACGCGCTTGCGAAAGTGTAGCTCCTGCCCTGTATGATAAATTTGTGGGGTATCTGTTTTGCCCAGGCGTTCGCCCAGCCGTATCGCGTATTCTTCAGAAGTATTTCTCAAATAAGGCACGTCATTGATATATTCGACACCATCGACAAGTTGTCCAGACACACCCCACCGCGTGAGCACCACAGGATCAAAGCCAAGTGCTTTCTGCGTATTGATGATATACTGGCTTCGCAAACTGTAGCCGCTTTGTCGGTGTGGCAGCGAAACATCCAGAATATGTAAAATCTTTATCGGCATAGGATTTTCAAATTGTCTCATGTCTTTCCAATACTTTTAAGACCTATTCTTTTATGAATTTTTTTCAAGAATGCTTTCGCATCTCACTTTTGCGCGGTAAGCAGTAAGAGACATGTCATTTACCTTCATAAACACCTGACAAAAATACTTTGAGGAATGAAATCCACACATGCTTGCAACTTCATAGGTCAACAGGGATTGTTCGCTTATTAAGTGCTTTGCATGGGCAATTCTGATCTCTCTCAATTTTTCTCGGAAAGGCTTGCCAACATGCTTTTTGAACAAGGCGCTCAGATGTGTTCTGGAAAGTTTGAAATGGTCCACGAGATCACTAAATTTGAGGTCCGGGTTGCTGTAATGCGCCTCCAAAAATGCTTCAAACGCAATTTTCCAACTCGAATCTGATGGGATATGGGTTTTGACCTCAGTCAAAAACTTGCTCCTTTCAACTACACTATTCAGACAGATATTTCACTGCTTAAACAGATATGTGCAACATGTGTGCCAATGGTGAATTCCTAAAATAATAA
>VXRD01000057.1 GCA_009838845.1 Gemmatimonadota bacterium
CTATATGGAGATCGTTTATGAACTGGTTTAACAAGCTCAAATCTGGCATTCAGACGCTCGTGCGCAAGCGTATGCCCGAAAATATCTGGATCAAGTGTGAGCGGTGTGAACAAATAGTTTACCGAAAGAAACTCGAGCAAAATACAGGTATTTGCCCGCATTGCAAACATCACTTTCGCATATCCAGTGCCGAATATATCGCCGCTGTGCTCGATAAAAATTCGTTTGAAGAAATAGGTCAGGAGGTCAAATCGACCGATCCGCTCACATTTGTCGATCTACAGCCCTATCCCGACCGGCTCAAGGAATATCGCAAACGCACCAATATGGATGCCGCTGTGTTGGCTGGCGTGGGTGAGATTAATGGTGCGCCTGTGGGCATTGCCGTGCATGAATTTGGTTTTATGGGTGGGTCACTCGGTTCGGCTGAAGGAGAGCGAATTTGTCGGGTGATTGATCGATGTATGCGCGATCAATTGCCGCTGATTATTGTGTGCCGGTCTGGCGGCGCGCGCATGCAAGAGAGTATTTTTTCGCTAATGCAAATGGCGAAAGTCAATGCCAAATTGTCGCAATTTTCAGATGCAGGACTGCTGTTTATTTCCGTTCTGATAGATCCCACAACAGCCGGTGTAAATGCCAGTTATGCATCAATTGGCGATATCAATATCGCCGAGCCAAATGCGCTGATCGGATTTACTGGGTCGCGTATTACAGGGTCTTCTGTGAGTGCCTCCGAGATGGAAGCTCTGCGGCAGGCACAGCGCGCAGAGCAAGTGCTCGAACACGGTTTTGTCGATATGATTGTTTCTCGAGATAAAATGAGAGCTACCCTGTCTCAGTTGATTGAAATGTTGAGTAAAGAGCCATCTGAGGTTACTTCATGAAGATTCTCGTTTTACAAGGTCCCAATATCAATATGCTGGGGCGACGCAAAGCAGAGCATTACGGTACTGTGACAATGGACGGGGTTCACGCACGTCTCGAACAAAAAGCGGATGAACTGGATTGCGAGATTGCGTTTTTTCATTCGAATTACGAGGGGGCTCTCGTTGAAAAAGTGCAGGAGATGCGCGATTCTGTAGATGGTATTCTTATGAATCCCGCAGGGCTGACCACAACAAGCGTATCGTTGCGAGACGCGCTTGAAGACGCGGGTTTACCACTGGTCGAAATTCATTTGTCCAATATCCACGCGCGAGAAACATGGCGGCGGCATTCTCTGTTTTCTGAAATTGCAGTGGGCATTATTGCCGGATTCAGATGGCGAGGCTATGTGTCGGCGCTTGAGATGCTGGTTGGCATGCTGCGAGATGAAGTGTGAAGTGTGAAGTGTGAAGAGTGAAGTGAGAAGTCCACCCAACACCACTCCAGAGCGGATGTTTCTTCATCGTGAACTGGTCTGGAACTGCGACCAGTCATGCTCGATTGAACTGCTGTCGCAGTTGTACACCGTTCACTCGCCTTCATACACTGCTTCACCCTTCCTACTTTCCTGATTCCTCCTTCCCTCTTCCCACTTCATTTGTAAAGATCAAATGTCTCAATAAATTGGGCGATAGATTCTGGCACGAGATCTGTGATGGGGTCTCCTGCTCGGATGCGTTTGCGTACCTCAGTAGAGGAAATATTGCCAAAGGATGGGGGTAGTTGGAGAGGGTGTACGCGGTTTGCAAAAGGCGCGCATTCGGGGCGTGACATAAATCTGTAAAAAACTTCTCGCGAAGGATTTTCGCGATTGGCAGATACCATGTGACACAGTGAAAATAGCACTTTAAGTTCGGCGACCATGTCGGTGTAATAGTGCGGATCAAAGATGCGTATCAGGGTGTCGTGGCCAACGAGAAAGTAGATTTGGGCGTTGGGTGAAAAATGTGCTCTGAGTGCGTGTGCTTTGTCGATAAAGCGAGCGTGGCTACATCCAGCAATTGACAGGGAGGTGTCCAATTGGGTATCAGAATCCGCGTAATTGGCCATCATGGCGAGGCGTTGGCCCAGGTCTGCACCAAAGAGGGCTTTATCGACATTGGTCTTGGCGAGGAGGAGGACGATTTCGTCAAAGTTAAAAGCATTTTGTGCATGGTGTACAAGTGCTTCGTGGGCGAGGGTGAGCGGGTTGAAGGATGCGTCGAGCACCCCGATATGTTTGGGTTGCCGAGGTGCGGCTCGATGTACAAATTGCACCAAAGGGGTATTTTGGGGATCGAGGCTATCCATGAGGATGCGGTAGTTTTCAAGGGTGTTCATGGTGAGGAAAATTTATGTTAGAGACTGGTGTGGAGCAAGGAAAAATAACGATTAGCCCAACCACCTCTATCGAAGTGCGTGAGGATATTAAAATGATTTACCGATTGTTTTTAATGGCATTTGTCCTCTTGTTTGCCTATCCCGTTTTATCGTTGGCATCTGAGCGGGATGTGGAATCTATTGTGAAAAAAATTGACGCGCTCTATCGCAGCAACACCAGCGTGGCTGATATGGAGATGCAGATTGTTACGCCGCACTGGGAACGCACGCTGTCGTTGAGGGTGTGGACAGAGGGGATGGATAAGACTTTCATCCGCATTGACGCGCCCAAAAAGGAAAAGGGCGTTACAACGCTACGCATCGGCAACGAGATGTGGAACTATCTTCCAAAGACCAATAAGGTGATAAAAGTGCCGCCTTCGATGATGATGGGGTCGTGGATGGGATCGGATTTCACGAATGATGACCTTGTCAAAGAGTCGTCAATGCTCAACGATTATAGCTACGATTTGATTGTGCCGGATGACGCGAAACCGGGTCATCTTTACATCCGGTTCATTCCGAAGGAAGATTCTCCAATTGTTTGGGGCAAGCTCATCACGGCTGTGCGGGCAGATGATCTGATTCCGGTATGGCAACATTTCTACGACGAGAAGGGCAATTTGATGCGGGTCTTGAATTTCAAAGAGATTGTGTCGTTCGGCGGCAAGACGATTCCATCTGTGATGGAGATGGTGCCGCAGAACAAGGACAGGCATAAAACCGTTATGCGTTATCTCAAGGCCGAGTTTGATGTGCAGATAGATGACGATGTGTTCACGAGGCGCAATCTTCAGAGGAAATGAAGATGCTCAAAATAGCATTTCGCAATATCTTTCGTCAAAAGCGTCGCACTATTTTGACTGCGCTTGCAATGATCGTGGGGTTCACGCTCTCGTCGGTCTTTATTGGCTGGTCAGATGGCGCGTATTCGGATATTATTTCAATGTTCACACGGAATCGCATCGGGCATATTCAGGTGCATCGGGCGGGCTATCTCGACAAGCCTTCACTTTACGATGTGATCGACAGTTATGAATCCATTGGCGAGAAGATTGCACGCGTTGAGGGCGTTGAGGCGTGGTCGCCGCGCATCTATTCGGCTGGACTCGGTTCGGTAGGCGATAAGACGATGGGGGTGCAAATCATCGGCGTAGATGTGGAGCGCGAGGTGAAAGCCACGCGGTTTGATCGGAAGATCACCAGTGGGGCGATGTTTTCAGACGCCGCGCGCGAAGCGATTCTCGGCGTTGGGTTGGCGCGCATTCTGAAGGCGGATGTTGGCCGCGAAATTGTGCTCGTCACACAGGGCGCAGATGGTGCTATCGCCAATGATTTGTACAAGATTATCGGCATTGCAGAAAGCGGCGATAAAGCGACTGATCGGATGGCATGCTATCTCCATATCAATGACGCGCAGGATTTGCTCGTGCTCGACGGGCGCGTTCATGAAATCGCCGTGATCGCCGAAGCGTTGGATCGCGTCCCCAAAATCACCGCGGCGATTGAGGCGCAGATCAACGACACAACACTCGAGGTGTCGCCGTGGCAGGTCGTCGCCAAATCATTTTATCGCGCGATGCAGGCCGATAGACAGGGCGATTTTATAGGACGCATGATTATCATGCTGATCGTCGCTATTGGCGTGCTGAATACGGTGCTGATGTCGGTGCTGGAGCGCACGCGAGAGTACGGGGTATTGAAAGCGATGGGGACAAAGCCGGGTCAGATATTTGGAGTGGTGGTGGCTGAGGTGACGTTCATCGCGCTTGGCAGCATTGTCATTGGCGCGCTGTTCGGTGCGGGTCTCAATTACTTGCTGTCGATCTACGGCATCTCACTGCCGCAAGAGTTTTCCTATGGCGGTATTGTGTTTCAGACGATGTACGCCACGGTCACTGTGCGAAGTCTTGCAATTCCCGCAGTTACGGTCCTTATCTCGGCTGTTTTGGTCAGCCTGTTTCCCGCGCTGAGAGCAGCGCGAATTGCCCCAGCCAGCGCGATGAGGGCGCATTAGGAACTATGTCCTGGATACTGATAAAGCTCGCGTGGAAGAATCTCTTGCGGCATAAACGCCGCTCCATCATTGCTGCAACAGCTATGGGTATTGGACTTGCGGCACTTATCTTTGCCGATGCGCTCTGGTTGGGGATGGAGCATAACATGGTCAAAACGGCGACGGCGTCATTTCTGGGAGATGGACAGATTCATCGAGAGGGATTTTCCGATGAGCAAGCAGTTGAGTTGACAATTAATCAGCTCGATGCGGTGGTCGCCAATCTTCGGCGGGAAGGTATCGTGGCGCACTTCACCTTGCGGACGTTCGCCTTTGGTATGATAACTTCACCTGCAACTGTCGCGGCGGTCAATCTCGTGGGCGTCGAACCATCTACCGAGCGGTATTTATCTCAAATTGACGATGCGATTATTGAAGGCGCGTATTTTGAGGGATCAAATTTGCGGGACATTGTCATGGGTGAGGAACTTGTGGAACGCCTTGAGGTGGGCTTAAACGACAGGGTTGTCGTGACGATGGCGCAGGCCGGGAGCGGCGATCTCTCGCAGGAGATGTTTCGCGTTTCTGGAATTTATCGTTTTGCCGACGAGGGAATGAACAGCGGCATGGCGTTTATTCGATTGGGGAAGGCGCAGCAGATGCTCGCTCTCGGCGCAGGGGCGCACGAAATCGCGCTGAAGTTCATCGATTCGATATCCGCCGAGGATCAGAATCTGTTGTTTTGGAAAACTTATTCGCAAGGGGGAAACAAAGCGCGCAGTTGGACAGAGGTTTTGCCAGAGGTGCAAGCGATGTTCGAGATGTCGAAGTTCAGCAAGTACATTATGGGCTTTGTGCTGTTTGGCGTGGTTGTTTTTGGCATTGTCAATACGCTGTTTATGTCGCTTTACGAACGGATGTTTGAATTTGGCGTGTTGCGCGCAATTGGCACGCGTCCGTTTGGCATGGCGCGGCTGATTCTGTTTGAGGCAGGGGCATTGGCTGTTCTGGGTATTATTTTGGGTACGATTTTTGGGTTTTGTGTTACTTTAATTTTTTCAACGATTGGCATTGACTACACGGGGATCGAGATGATGGGCATCACCATGCAGGAGTTGATCTATCCGGAGATGCGTATCCAACCGTTTATTTTTTATTCGATCTGGATCTTTGTTTTTACAATTATCGCAGGGCTGTATCCGGCGCGGTATGCGGCGAAGATGTCTGCGGCGACGGCGATGCGAAGGAGTTTTTGAAGGGGATATCCGCGGTGTCTGTAATTGTGACAGAAGGGGTGACCAGAGTTTATTCGGACGATGGCGTGCCCGTTCACGCCTTGCGCGGGATTGATCTGTCCATTGAACGCGGCGAATTTGCAGCGTTGGTTGGGCCGTCTGGGTCGGGGAAAACGACTTTTCTCAATATTATCTCCGGGCTGGATACACCAACAGATGGAAAGGTATGGCTCAATGGCAAACTTTTGTCGCGTATGAGCGGTAACGCACTTTCGGATTTTCGGCGAGACAATATCGGATTTATTTTTCAAGCGTACAATTTGATTCCGGTGCTGACTGTCGAGGAAAATATCGAGTATATTATGCTCCTGCAAAAGATACCCAAATCTGAGCGGCACGAGCGCGTGCTGGCGATACTGGATGAGGTGGGATTGGGTGGGATGGCGAGTCGCAAGCCGACACAACTTTCGGGTGGACAGCAACAGCGGGTCGCGATTGCACGGGCTATGGTGTCTCAGCCAGCGATTATTCTGGCGGATGAACCGACGGCGAATCTCGATTCAAAGATTGGCGCAGAGTTGCTCGATATGATGTATCGGCTCAATACGCAGACTGGAATGACATTTATTTTTTCTACACATGATCCGATGGTGATGGCGCGTGCGAGGCGGCTGATTGCGCTGAAAGACGGAGAGATTGAGCGCGATGAGGTAGGGGCACCATGAGATGGCTCGTTGGGCCAATGATCGCGCTTTTGCCACACGTCGGCATGGCTGCACAACTGAGTGGTTTTTACAAGGGTTTTTCCGTCGCTTTTGATTCGCCACAGGTGGGTGTTCCTATAAAGGGTATGGTGAGTAATCGGCTGCGGTTCAATCTCGCCAATTCGTTCAGCGAGCACATCTCGGTTGATCTCGCCTACGACTTTATCCTGCGTATTCAGGATTCAACGTTGTTTGAGAATCAGGCGGAGATTCTTACTATTGACCCGCACGATTATCGCGTTGCCGATCTGGAGTCACCTATTTATCCCGGCGATAATGATCCCTTCGGCAGCGTTGGCGTGTTTCAAAACTTCGACCGAGCTAATGTGACAGCGCGTTTGTCATTTGCAGATGTGATTGTCGGGCGTCAGGCGATTGCGTGGGGAAGTGCGCGGGTCGTCAATCCGACGGATGTGATCGCGCCGTTTACATATAGTGAATTGGATACGGAAGACCGCTCAGGTGTCGATGCCGTGCGCGTGCGCGTCCCGATTGGAGCACTGAGCGAAGTCGATGTGGGGTATGTGTTTGGACGAGACTTCGCGGTTGATCGGAGTGCGTTTTTTGCTCGCGGTCAATTCAATGTGTCGGAGACCGATATGTCGCCGCTACTCGTCCGTTTCCGCGAGCAGTTGCTCTTTGGTATTGATGTTGCTCGTGGCATTGGAAGTGTTGGGGCGTGGATAGAGGGTGCTCGCGTTTTTTCGATGGGACGAGATGCGAGCGACTATTTTCGCGTATCTACGGGCATGGATTACAGCTTCGGTGGCGAGACTTATGGGTTCATCGAATACCACTTCAACGGAGCGGGGGTGCGCGACCCTGAAGATTATCTCGTCAATTTAAATCGCCCGACATATCGCGATGCTGCTGTCTATCTTATGGGCGCCCACTACTTCGCGCTTGGCACCACCCATCAACTCACGCCGCTGGTCGCATTGAACGGACAGTTTCTCGCAAATGTCACTGATTCGTCATTATTTTTTTCACCTGCTATCGAATACAATATCGAGCAGGATTTCTACCTTTCTGCGGGCGCATTTGTCGGCATTGGTGATCGTCCACAAGGTGGATACTTTCAATCCGAGTTCGGCGGATATTCCAATATTCTGTTTTTTTCGTTCCGGATTTACTACTGATTACGATCCAGACTTTTATCATTTTTCTTGACTTCACCTTCACAACGCGTTTTCATATCAGCGCACCAGGACAACTGATAACAGTTTTTTACTCAGGAGGTAACGCGATGCATGTGGGTATGCGAATCCCGCCGATGGGGCGGGAAATGGGGTTGGATGGAATTATTCAGTGGGCGGCAGAAAACGGTTTGGGGTCAATTGATTTGCCCGAAGTAGATGCTGAGATTCGCAGGATGTGTGATAGTGCTGAGATTGGAATTGGTACTGTGGATTGGGGGGCAGGAGGTGGGTTATTGAGCAAAGATGATGGTGCACGAGAAGAAGCTGTAGCCGCGATGAAAGCGCGCATTCAGGCGGTTGGCGCATACGGTTCAGGGGTGATTTTTTTGTGTCTGGCTCCCGACGACCGATTGCAGGCTCGGGCCGAAACGTTTGAGGTGTTTAAGCAGGTCTATCCAGAGATTGTGAAAGAGGCAGAAGCACACGAGGTTTTTCTCGCGATTGAACCCTGGCCCGGTCCGGCACCTGCATACCCGAATTTGGGCTGTACGCCCGAGACTTTGCGGGCGATTTTTGAGGTTGTTCCGTCACCCAATCTGGGGATTTGTTACGATCCGTCGCATTTCGCGCGCATCGGCGTTGATTACAAGCGGTTGCTGATGGAGTTTGGCAGCCGGGTGCGGCATGTGCATGCAAAGGATACCGAGTTATTGGCGGATGGCCTGTACGAGTTTGGCTGTTTGGGCCAATCGTTTGGTCAGCGCTATGGTTATGGCGAGGGGTGGTGGCGTTACTGCATTCCCGGATGGGGGGTGGTGGATTGGAGATGGGTGATTGCGCGTCTGGAAGAATTGGGCTATGACGGGCCGTTGGCCATTGAATTGGAAGACCACCGCTACAGCGGCAGTGCTGAAAAGAATGCGGCAGGTATTTTGGCAGCAAAAAGCTACCTCGAAGATATTTTGGGATGAACTGCTCAATAAGATAAAGCCCCCACAAGCGATATACTGTGGGGGCTTTTTGTTTTTTATCCCAATAATGCGCGTTTCATTGTTGCGCCCATTTCGGCGGGGCTTTCGCACACGTGAATGCCGGCTTCTTGAAGCGCGGCCATTTTGTCGGCGGCGGTGCCTTGTCCGCCAGAGATAATTGCGCCCGCATGCCCCATGCGTCGTCCCGGAGGTGCTGTTTGGCCCGCGATAAAACTGACCACGGGTTTGCCAAAGTGCGCTTTGACATAAGCGGCGGCTTCTTCTTCGGCGGTGCCGCCAATTTCCCCGATCATGATAACGGCGTCTGTGTCGGGGTCGTCCTTGAAGAGCGCGAGGCAGTCTGTAAAGGTCGTGCCGATGATGGGGTCGCCGCCGATTCCCACACACGACGATTGACCAAAGCCACTATCGGTGAGTTGGGAGACCGCTTCATAGGTGAGTGTGCCGCTGCGCGAAATGACACCAATGCGACCTTCGCGGTGAATCGCGCCGGGCATAATGCCGATTTTGCACTTGCCAGGAGAAATCAGGCCCGGACAATTGGGGCCGATCAAACGCGTGTTTTTATCGGCCAGATAGTGTTTGGCTTTTAGCATGTCGAGCACGGGTATGTTCTCAGAGATGCAAACGACCAGAGGTAGGCCTGCATCGGTCGCTTCCATGATGGTGTCGGCTGCAAAGGGCGCGGGAACAAAATTGGCCGATGCCGTGGCACCTGTTTGTTCTACTGCATCGGATACAGTATCAAAAACGGGTATGCCATCTACGCTCTCGCCGCCTTTGCCCGCGTTGACCACGCCGACGACTTGCGTGCCGTAATCTACCATTTGTTGCAGGTGAAATCGCGCTTCGCCACCCATTGCTCTGCTGCTGGAAAAGCTCTGGACGATCACGCGGGTTTTGTTGTCAATAAGGATGCTCATAAAATCTCCAGTGTTCGTTTATTCAAGCATTCGTTCTTCGATTGTGCCATCTGTTTTGCCGATGATGATGCGATCTGTTAGACCTATAAAAAGACCGCATTCGACCACGCCGCATATGGCGTTGATTTTTGCTTCGAGCATGGGTGGGTCGTCAATGCGACCAAAATCGCAATCGATGATGTAATTGCCGTTGTCTGTGACAAAAGGCGTGTTGTCCTGCGCGTTGCGAAGCGTGGGATGACAGCCCAGGTCTGCGAGCAGGCGTTGTATGGCTTGCCAGCCAAAGGGAATGACTTCAACGGGCAGGGGAAAAGCGCCCAGGTGCGCCACGGGTTTGGATTCGTCGGCGACGATGATTTCCCTGTCGGATAGAGAGGCGACGATTTTTTCTCTCAAAAGCGCGCCGCCGCCACCTTTTATGAGGTTAAAGTCCGGGTCAAATTCATCCGCGCCGTCAATGGTCAGGGCAATGCGAGTGACTCTGCCGAAGTCGGTGAGTGGGATATTTTCCGATTCCGCCTGAATGCGCGATTGCTGTGAGGTGGGTATGCCACATATATCGAGCCCTTCAGCGATGCGCTGGCCGAGTTTTTGAATTGCAAAAAAAGCCGTTGATCCTGTGCCCAGACCGACGACCATGCCATCTTCTACATATTCGGCAGCCCGTTCTCCTGCTAATTGCTTGGGGTTAATGGTCATATCTGTTCAATCCCTTGTGATAAAAACAAGCGAAAGATAAACGGAAGATAGTGATTTGGCAATGATTTTGACCCATATAGGCACGGTATTTTTTTATTTATTTTTTAGGGAAATTGTCATACTCTATCAAATGGTAGGACACTGTGATTAAATTCGGAGAAAAATATGGCTTATCGCACATTGGAAGATTTTTTTGGTGATATTGTGGGGAAAGCGCGTCGGGGACAGGGGATTTCGGAATCGGAGCTGGCGCAACGGGTGGGGCTTAGTGTTCGACAAATCGGGCAAATAGAATCGTACGAACTGACGCCCGATGATCAGGCCATTTGCCGACTTGCAGACGCACTTCATCTCGATGGTAAAAAATTGGTGGAGGTGGCGCGTGGATGGGTGCCAGCGCAGGGCAATGCGGCGTTTGAAGACGAGAATATGCGGGTTGACCGATTGATTCTCGACGCGGGCATGACGGTGAATTGTTATGTCCTAAAGTGTAAGGTGTCGGGCAAAGGAGCTGTGATTGATCCCGGTGGGCAGGCGCAGTTGATTTTGGATGCGATTGCCGATATACAGGTGACGCACATTTTGCTCACACACGGGCACGGCGATCACGTTGGGGCACTCGAAGCCGTTGCCGATACGACACAGGCGCAGGTATGTGGTTGCGAGCGCGATTTTGCGTTGATGGCCGGGCGCAGCAGGCGGGTGACGGAACGCGTGGATGAGGGGTGGCAAACAGCGATTGGCGAACTCGCTATTGATACGGTGAGTTTGCCCGGGCACACGGGTGGTGGTATTGGGTATTATACTTCACCTGTGTTTTTTTCGGGCGACGCGCTATTTGCGGGTTCTCTGGGAGGGGCGAGGGGAGATGCCTACCGAGGGCAAATTCAGGCCGTGCGTGCGAAGGTGCTCTCTCTACCGGGAGAAACGACCATTTTTCCCGGTCATGGTCCGATTACGTCTGTAGTGCAAGAGCTGGCGCACAATCCCTATTTTGTTTAAAAAGAATCCGGGAACCTTTTTTATTCTTTTTCGGATTCCTGGGTTTCAACCCATTGTCCAATGGCCTGGCGAATGGATTCGACTGCGGCTTTTTTGCGCTCAAGGCGGTCAATATGCACGCGTAGCTGATCAATTTGTGCGTCGAGATCTCGAAGTTCACCATTTGCTGCTTCAAGTGCTTGTTGATACAGGGGTTCGCTATGGGTCGGTTCTGCCATGAATTAAGCTCCTTGTAGAAAAAAAATGAAATACGCGATCTGGCTAAACATAACCTGTGTGGCCTTGCGTCGTCAAGTGCGAAAAAGTCCGCTCGCTGTTGGTTTGTGAAAACGGTGTATTTTTTTGTCTTTACAATCCGTTACAATTTATTACAATTTTCATGGGAACGTAGTGGTTCTGCCAGTTGTTTAATGCCGTAAATACTGATTCACAAGAGACATGCAACTTTCTTTTGATTCACGCATTTAAAAAAGGTAGTAAATTCCAATATTTATTATAGTGGGTGTTGAGAGTATGTCAACGCTGTCTCACAGGGATATTTCTCACTGTTGATTTCGTTGCAAAGGAGCTAAACATGGCTCGGTGGTGTCTTTTCGTACGAAGCGCAATATGCGCCCTTATCTTGGGTGTTTCAAGCTCTGCTTTCGGGCAGGAATATTTTGGCAAAAACAAGGTCAATTACAGCCAGTATGTATGGCATTATATCGACAGTGAACACTTCACGGTTTATTTTGACAAGGGTTCACTGGGGCTGGCCGAGTTTGTTGCCAAAGAAGCCGAAAGATCTTTGGTACACATTGAGAAAACGCTGAAATATACGATGAAGGATCGCTATCCCATTGTTATTTACAATTCTCACAATGGATTTTCAGTGTCGAATATTATCAGCGGGGAACAGTCTGAGTTTACGGGCGGATATACCGAGTTTGCACAGGGGCGCGTGGTGATTCCCTTTACGGGGTCTTATGGGGATTTGCAACATGTTATCCACCACGAACTGGTTCATGCGGTTACGATTGAGTTGTGGACCGGTGGTGGCTGGTTGGGGTCTCTGGTTTCGCAAACATCGACGTTACCTCCGCTGTGGATTGCCGAGGGCATTGCCGAATACGTATCTCGATATGGCTGGCACAAAGAGCACGATAATTTTATGCGCGATGCAACCATTACCGGATATGTGCCGACTATCGAAATGATGTCCCTGAGTTATTTTGCCTATCCCGGCGGCAATTCAGTTTTTTACATGATAGAACAGGAATACGGCAAGGACAAAGTGGCATCTTTTATTTCTTCTTTCCGCACGGCCAAAAATCCCGATAAAGCACTCAAAGCATCTCTGGGATTTGGGATGAAGGAATTGGAGGAAAAATACCAATTGTGGCTCAAGCGGCAATACTGGAATGAGATCAATTTGCGCCATACACCCAAAGAGATGGCAACAAATTTGACAGAGCGCGAAGATAGGCGTTCGGCGTATAATTTAGCTGCTGCGTTATCTCCACAAGGCGACAAGGTCGCGTATTTGACCGATCGGAATGGCACGTTTGATATTTATTTGATGTCGGCGATTGACGGCAAAGACCTGGGGCGTTTGGTCGAAGGGCAAAAGTCGTCTGCTTTTGAGTCGATGTTTGTTTTGCGGCCCGGATTTACCTGGTCTCCGGATGGTCGGCATATTGCATTCGCCGCCAAATCGAATAACAAAAATACCCTGTATATCCTCGAAGTTAAAAATAAACAGATTCGCAAGCGCTTTAAGTTTGACCTCGATGGCTTGTTTGAACCCACCTGGTCGCCAGATGGAAAAAAAATAGCCGTCGCGGGTATTAAAGATGGCTGGTCCGACGTCTATGTGGTCGATTTGAACGATGAGTCGCTTACTCGGCTTACAAATGATCCCTATGACGAGCGGCATCTGGATTGGTCGCCCGATGGTACCTGGATCGCCATGAGTTCTGATCGTCCCGATACCCATTTGAAATTCAGCGGGGGGAAGGATTTTGCTTTTGGTCAGTACGATATTTTTTTAATGCGTACAGATGGCTCTGAAATGCGCCGGATTGTCGCGTCTGAAGATGCCGAGGATTCGCATCCCGTGTGGGGTGCCGATAGCAAACACATTGCCTTTGTTTCTGACCGCACGGGTGTAGGCAATATTTATATTGCAAATGTTGACAGTACGCAGGAGATATATCCCATTACTAATTTGCTGTCAGGGGCGCAATATCTCGATTGGTCAGCCGATGGCAAAAAAATCGTGTTCAATGCGTTTCACAAGGGTGCCCTGGATATATTTGTGATGCGCGACCCACTTGCAGAGCGAAAAGAAATGGCGGATTTGCCGCGCACCCGGTTTGTCAAGCGCCTTGCTGGCGAAGATGAAAAGATGTTTGTCGAGTTGCAAAAGGAAAAATATGCGAGCCGCAAGATTGACAAAGTAGAAGCCGACAGCACCGAGGTCGATTCGACAGCAGAAAAAACAGAAAAGAAAGTGGCGCAGTGGATTTCCGATCAGGAAGCACTTGCAGCTGCAGAGAGTGCACCTGCAGATAGTACGACTGAGATCGATACCACACATCCGGTTGCAGGTAGCCCAGAAATGGCCGATACCGGCAAACAAGGGGTGAAAAACTGGGGTGAAAAGGAATTTCTGGTTAAGAAATACAAGCTGAAATTCAAGCCCGAACTATTTGGTGCTCAGGCGGGGTTTGATACGTTCTACGGTGTGAGTAGCTCTATTGTATTGTCGATGAGTGATGTGATGGGCGATCACCGCGCCACGTTGGTGACGAGTCTGAATTTTTCGCTTAAAGACAGCGATTTTCTGCTCGCTTATGCTTATTTGAAGAATCGCACAAATTACGGTGCACAACTTTTTCACACGCGATTCTTTTTCTTTGACAGTACAGGGCGCCTGACTGCGGATCGATATTACGGGCTTGCGGGAGGGCTTGAAAGACCATTTAACCGATTCTCCCGTTTGGAACTCAGTACGCGTTTTGTATCTATTGATCGCGAGGAGGTATTTACCGATAGAAATGCTAACCCGTATTATCAGCCGGGCTTTCGCGGCGTTGGGCGGTTTACGAGCGAATTGATCAATCGCCGTCGGGCGGCTATCGGCGAGGTGGCTCTGGTGGGCGATAGCGCGTTGTACAGTTTGTTTGGCGCGGTAGATGGGCATCGCTATCGGTTAAATTTTGAAGGCTCTGGCGTGGGCATGAAATTTGCCACATTTACGCTGGATTATCGCAAATATATGCGGTTGTTAAATGAATATACCTTTGCAATCCGAATGTCGGGCGGAACGAGTTATGGCCCCAACAGCACCGTGTTTTTCCTGGGCGGTGTGAACAATCCGGTCAATCCGACATTTTCAACCATTGCCAGTGTTGATCAGAGTCGCGTCTTTTTCTCTTCTTACGTCTGGCCTTTGCGAGGCGCGAGATTGCTCGAAATGGCGGGTGATTCTTATGTGCTGGCCAATGTCGCATTTCGGTTCCCGCTCATCCGGCAATTGGCCATGGGCTGGCCCTTACCGTTTTTCTTCCAGAATGTACAGGGCGAATTGTTCTTCGACATTGGAGGTGCTTTTGACCGCGCCAATTGGAGAGATGGGTGGGTCGCCCGAGATGGGGGGTTTGAGCTCAATACACCGCAAAATTTTCGTACGCCGGAAATCCTGAAACCAAAACCGCAGATAGCCGCCGGGTATGGATTTGGGGTGCGGGTAAATTTGGGCTATTTCCTGTTCCGCTACGATCTGGCATGGCCTACGGATCTCGCAGAAACATATCATCCACACCAGTATTTCTCAATTGATTTCACGGGCTTGTTCTAATCCGCAGATAAAAGGCGAGATTAAGTTTAGGTTTGGATGAAAACCGATGAGGAGAGGCGTGCTGTGCGTCTCTCCTTTTTTGTTAGGTTGATAGATGGTGATTTTTTTTGTATTATTTGAAATGGTCAAAACGCGAGGTGAGAAAGTTTTTTTATGAGGGGCTTGTTATGGCAGCTAAAGAGTCTTACATGGCGGGTTTGGGTAAGTTAGGGGCTGGAGATTTGGAAGGCGCGATTGTCGAATTTGAGAAGGCTGTATCTGACGATGTCTCATTTTACATGGCGCATCTGGGATGGGCACAGGCATTAGATCGGCTGGGGAGGGTTGATGAGGCGATTGAACAGGTCAACTGCGCTTTGCAAATTGTTCCCGATGAGGCACTCGCACATACGAGTCTATCGCGATTATATCAGCAGAAAGGGATGATTGAAGAGGCCGAAAAGGAAATGGCTATTTCTCACAAACTCTCTCAAAATATTTAAAAAATGACGCGTGTACTGAAAATGAGGACGTCCTGCTTGGGCGTCCTTTCTGTTTTTGTGTTGATGGCGTGTGTGAAAGCAAATGCGAATTCGGTTGATTCGCTGCTGGCACGTGCGCAAAGTGATACGTCGAAGCCGCTTGACTACCGCATTGGTTTGCTCAGAAAAGCACTCCGTGTGGATGGCGATCGCGCAGATGTCTGTGCGGCATTGGGTGTGTTGTTTATGCAAAAAAACACGCCTGCGAGCAGGTTGCGTGCAGATCGCTATATTTATCGCGCGATTGTATTGGATCCCGAGAATATAGAGTATCATCTGTCTTACGCGACCCTGCAGCGCAAGAAGGGTTTTCGGTACAATGCCAGGCGATATTTTGAAAAGGTACTCAGTATAGATTCAACGCAGGTTGATGCGGCCTGTGAAGTGGGCGATTATTATTTACAGGATATGTTGAAATACGTCGATGCGCGACGTTTTGACGGAGGTGGAAGTATGCGGTCTTTTGCAATGGAGAGTGTGCAAACGGCCGCGGATTATTACCACTACGCACTTGCACATGATCCCTATTGCAGACGCGCGTATTACGGGCTGGGGATGCTGAGTATAGAGGGTGGATATAAAGAGGATTTGATTGTTATTGCGCAGGCACTTTTAGGCCGGTGGCCACAGGATCGGGATGGACTTTTGTTTTTGGGATTGGGGTATTATGCGGCCGAAAAGTACGAGGCGGCGGGCAAAGCATTTGATCGCGCGTACGCACAGATGGATTCGGTTGGACAGGCTGCGATGACTTCAATAGAATTGTTGGGCGGCGGGGATGAGGCACCTGCGCTTTTTTGGCAAAAGCGCGATCCTTTGTTTCTCTCGCTTGTGAATGAAAGAAAGCTGGCACATCGCGGGCGGGTTGCTTATGCAAATTTGAGATTTGGTCTGCCCGATGAGGAGATTGCGGGTTGGGAAACGGATATGGGCAAGGTCTGGATTCGCTACGGTCGCTATGTCAACCGCGTGAGAACGCTTATTCCGCATCGAGAGATCTGGACTTATGAAGATTTTTCAATGGACTTTTTTTCCTATGATTCTGTGCATTGGAAATTGGAATCGATGAGGGATGAGCGATGGGCACTCGTTCCGGGCGGATGGGGCAGAAGTCAGATTCTGTCGCCCAATTTTTATTACCCCGAGCGCTATATCGATCCGTATCGAGATCAGAAATACGGATTGCCCGTGCAGGTGGGATTTTTTAAGGCTGAAGAAAAACAGGTCAAAGTGGCTCTTTCGTGGGGCATCCCCAAGCATCAGTTGCAGTATCTCAAGCTCTATGAGACCTATCAGGTTGATTTAGATGCTGGTATTTTTGTTCATAGAAGCGATGGGGAAGAGATAACGGGTATCAGGTGGCAGCCAGAGGTATTTCGAGATGTTTGGACCGATTCATTGAAGGAGCGGTATTTGTTGGGGCAACGCGACCTGATTTTGGCACCAGGGCAACAAGATGCCGATTCACTTGCGCTATCTTTAGAGATTAGGGATTCGGGAAAGAAAACAGTGGGCGTGTTCCGCGATACCGTTTTTGTACAGGCATTTCCCGATGATGTGATTTCTATGAGTTCTGTGTTGTTGGCTTCACATGCGGAGGATGGCAAAGAGGGGATAGAAGTCATCCCCAATCCGTTGAGAACTTTTGGTGCGGACGAGTTGTTGTATATCTATTTTGAGATCTACAATCTGATACGCGATGAGTTTGGGCAGACCGATTTTTCTGTGACGTACAGAGTCGGACCACCAGATTTGCGGCGTTTTTCCGATAAGCGAGATCGAAAGGCGATTGCGCAATTGGGTATAAGTGATGACAGATGGCGTATTTCCGTTAGTACAGATTATCGAGGGGGGGAGATGCAGGAGCCGATTTATTTATCCGTTGATTTAAGTGAGTTGGGGCCTGGTGTGCATCTGCTATCCATAGTCGTCACTGATCGTCAGACGGGTTTACAGACCTGGCGAGAAACCCTGTTTCGCATTTTGTGACGTCAGAGGACCTGTTTTTTTGCTTTTTTGTGCCAGAGGAGGTTAATCAGTGGGGGGCCACCAAATAAAAGAAAGCCGAGGATCGCGACTGCGTGTACCGATGTGGCAAATGCCAATGCGATTTCTATTGGCACATGGTAGAAATGGTGGAGGGTTTGGGCGCAAAAGAAATGGTAAGAGCCTATACCGCCCGGGGCGGGAAGGACAAATCCAATCGTGGCGATGGTCATCACAACCATAGCTTCAAACAAGCCGAGGTTGTAGTTATGTGATAGGTCAAAACTGTAGAAGGGCAAGTACATGGCGAACAAATAAAGGCTATTGAGAATCAGGGTTGATACCAATATCCCCGCGTAGCCTTCTACAGTGTGAATGGCTCTCATGCCCTGTAAAAAAGAACGCAAAATATGGGTTGCACCATCGGCCAGCCTGGGAGAGAGGCGCGCCAGCAGGCGGTGGAAAATGGACAGGCCGCGTTCTTCACGGGCGGAGAGCAGTCCCAAAAATACGAAAGCAAACAGGATGATGGGCAATATCAGCAAGGCGACTGGTTCAAGTTCGGGAAATACTGCGCCGATCTGCTCTCTGGCAAAAAATAAAACCACGCCAAAGATGATCAAGAGGGTGAGTATATCGAGCAAGCGTTCTACAATCACTGTCGCCAGGATTGCACTGATGCCGGTAGGGTGATCTCTCTCGAGGGCGAGGGCGCGAGCTACTTCGCCAGCGCGCGGGAATACAACATTGCCCGCATAGGCGACCATGACAGCCCAAAATGTCGAGCGAATGGAAATATTTGGGGCAACGGGTGATAGCAAAATGCGCCAGCGCCAGGCGCGGGGCAAGCCCGACGCAATAATGATGATGGCCGATAAGAGCAACCACAAAGGATTGGCCGTTTGCAAAGCCTCTTCGAGACGCCCCCATTCGACATTTCTAAACGCTGCCCAGAGAAAGCCCCCCATTAACGCGAGACTGGCTGCAAGTTTGAGAAAGGTTTTCATGACAGGCCATATCCCAGGCTGCGAAGGGCGGTGTCTTTTTTTCGCCAGTTCTCATAGACTTTGACGTGCAGGTCGAGATAAATTGGGTGTTCCAAAAATGCCTCGATTTTTTTTCGTGCCTGATGTCCAATGGTTTTGAGGGTTTTTCCCCCCCGTCCTATGACAATGCCTTTTTGTGAATTGCGTTCGACAATGATATTAGCCTGAATATAGACTTTGGGGCGGTTTTCTTCAAAAGCCTCAATGTCGATTGCCGTTGCATAAGGCAATTCCTGGCGGAGATGGTGGAATACTTCCTCTCGAATGAGTTCCGCAACAAAAAATCTTTCGGGCTGTTCGGTGAGCGTATCTTCCGGATAGTATTGTGGGCCTTCTGGCAGTGCTTGGCGCAGGGCTGTGTGAAGCTCTTGCAGGCCATGTCCAGTGAGGGCCGACACAGATAAGACGCCCTGCGTAGCAAGTGAGGCGCGAATCTGTTGCTCGCAGCGTTGGACTTGCGTGCGCGAGATGAGGTCGGTCTTGTTTACGGCGATGATTTTGGGAATATCCCATTGTCCGAAGATTTGTCGTACTTCGGCGTCATAGGAGGTGTCGAGTTTTGAACCATCGACAATGCCCAAAAGCACATCTGCACTTTGATATGCACGCCCGATTTGCCGGTTCATAAATTCGTGAAGGCGATAGCGCGCAGACAAGATACCGGGGGTATCGAGAAATATCATTTGAGCCTGTTTATCTGTCACAATTCCCAGGATATTATTACGGGTAGTTTGGGGTTTGGGTGAAATAATGGATAGACGCTCCCCCACGAGTGCATTAAAAAGTGTGGATTTGCCGACATTGGTTCGTCCCGCGATTATGACATATCCAGATTTGAAAGCCATCACTGTCCAATCAAAAAAATAAAGTGGCCGAAATGCGGTACGTATTGTCGAGTTGGTCGTGTTCCATGAAGGCGAGATCTACGCCAAATCGACGAAGTTGCAAGCCAGTGCCCGCTGTAAAGTGCCCATCCTTATATCCGAGGCGAAATGCAAGGCGGTGTTGCAGGCGGTATTCTGTCCCCAGTTGTATGCTGCTCGTTTTTTCCCGTGTCGATTTTTCGTCATTCAGGTGCGTGCTAAAACCGACTGTCATATCACCGCCGGGCACCCTGCGTAGAAGTGCAAGGCCAATGAGAAGAGACGGCGAAATGCGATCTGTAATGCCGTCGGGAAATGCAATGCGCGTCTTTGTAAGATCGCGTATTGTCGCGCCAATGCGAAACGTCGAAGTGGGCAGATAGAGCAGGCCGATGTCCAGGCCAAAGCCGCTTCCGATGCCCACGCTGAGATCGCGTCTAATCATTTTTATACCCGCCCCAAGACGCAATTTATCTGTGATATGTCGCCCATAAGCGATTCGAAAGACATAATCAGCAGTGCCGATTTTGTCGATTATTACGGGACGGTTGTCTGGGCCAATTGGACGGTCTGGATCTTCCAGACCCGTCAGGGCAATCCCATCAACGCCAGCGCGAACAATGCCCAGGCCAATGCCGCCTTTTCTTATGGGCAAGCGCAATGCCAAAATATCGTGATTTATACTACCGCCAAATTGTTCGGCATGTTGTACGTGAATTTCTCGTTTGGGTGGTAATGAATTTTTGTCGAAGTCTGTCCTGGAATACACCTCTGGGGCAAGTCCTGCGGGATTCCAATAGACTGCTGTTGCATCAAAACTGAGCGCGATATAAGCACTGCCCATGCCCAGAGCGCGGGCACCTGCCCCCAATAAGAGTGGATCACCTGCATAATGGGATGTCTGTGCATGGGTTGGACTTGTGAGCGCGCACATGCAATACAACGCCAGGGTCGCAAAGCGTTTCAATGATTGGCCTCTGCATGGGGAATGAAAATGGCGATATTGCCGGGACGCAATGCCGATCCCAGGGCTTTGATATCGACAGGAGATAAAGTGATGTGCGGTATGTCACTTGTTGAAACTCCGTCCGCTCGAATGACGAGGTTTGGGGCAAAATAGAGGCGAGAACGATGGCGAGGTCCTTCTATCAGTCGTCCGGAGAAGTCGAGGGGGAACAGCCGCCCGCGAAGTCGCAGATTTGCATTGCCGGGTTCAACCGAGATGGGGTCAATTCTGGTCACAAAGCGGTAGTTCTGGGTATGGCTTTCTTTTCTGGGCGACAAGTTGAGGATGGAGCACGTTCTCAGCACATTGCCCTGTGATTTGAGGTGAATTTGCTTTGACGGAATGTCGATGATAAGGTAGAATTCGCCCGGTGCTGTTTTGATCTGGTCGAGTTCTCGGACAAGGGCTTCGTGGTAGTTTTTGAGAACGATTTTGTCCTGACCAAATACAGGGGTTTCCACAAGAAGCAAACAAATTAGTAGATATAGACCCGGTCGCCAACTTGTAGTGAGCGATACACAAAGGCCAGGTCTTCGTCGTTGAGGCGAATACATCCGTGCGTGATATGCCGTCCGAGCAATGTGGGATAAAGGGTGCCGTGAATTTCATATCCGTCGCCCAATTTAAGGGCGTAGGCACCTAAGGTTGTCCTGTCGAGACGCCGAAACTCCCAGGGCAATACAGTGGGTTCTTCTCCATTTTCGACAAAGGCCCACAGGGGCTTGGCCCAGATGGGGTCTGTCACTTTGTGCAAAATGGTTCTGATACCTAATGGGGTGTGAAATTGCCAGCGTGCCGAAGCACCCGGATGGAGCAGTACTTTGCCGCTGCCTGTCGCACACGTCGCTTCTCGTATCATCTGGTTGTTGTGCCAAACTTGAAGACGGTTGTGTACGGTATCAATAACGATGTAGGTTTCTGTTGCGTGCCGTTTCAATGCTTCCTGGAGTGATGCGATGTCAGCTTTGAGTTGTTCGATATCCGTTTCTCGCGCGGGTAGATGCAGGGAAAAACTGAAGAACAAATATAGCGCGAGTAATAATATGGTGTGAAAGCTGTGCATGTATGGCTCAGAAATTGCAAAACCGAGGTGCTTTTAGCGCGCCTCGGTTTTTGTCTTTTTAAAAGATATTTGGATGGTACTACAGGCGGAAATACCAGGGTTTGTTTCGTTCTTTCCAGTCTTCGATTTTCTGAAGCGCGACCGTAACAGCACCTTGAACACCTGCTAATTTGTTTTCCGCATCTTGTGCTTGAGCGAGAGCATCTCTGTATTGCCCATTGTCGAGGCTGCTGCGTGCGTCGCTTACGCTGGTCTCGGCCTGATTCAGGTCGGCGTTGAGTTGATCGAGATCATCGTCAGCGCCTTTTCCTCGAGGTGCCTCACCCAAACTGACTCTGGTGTCTGAAATGCCAGGCGTGACGCGTTCGATAATCGCCTGGGTATCGGCCTCCAATTGCCTGTTGGTGTCAGCTTCTGATTTTGCACTATTAGCTAACTCCTGAGCTTCTACATAAAGAGGCTCAGCCTCGTCAAATTTATTAAAGAAGAAGAACTTTTTCTCTTCAAACTTCTTGGCTGCACTGTCTATGGCAGCGGTTGCTATGCGATATGATTCAGGCGCATAAGCCTCGGCCTGAGCCGCCTGTGCTGCAGCATAAGCTGCCTCAGTATCTGCTTTCAATTTTACCAATTCTTCGGAAGGCCCACAACCCGTTATGGCAAATGCCAAAATCAGAACAGTGCAAAGGCTTAAAATGGATCGCATCCTTAGACTCCTTGAGTGTGTTGTCAATAAAGGCTTTACGCATTGTCTTCTTTGCGGAAGATAAAACACAAATTTCCGCTTGTCAACACCAATTTTGAGATATGGGAAATGGTGTTGAGCTATCGGTGATGATGTATTTTATTTATCGCCGTTCGCTTTTTTTATAAAAAAGTTTGTTCAGTGGGCTTTTGGGATCCGTAAGGTATTTGGCTTCGTCGGGCGTCAGGGCTTTGTCAAAAACAGCGATTTCGTCAATTTCTCCAGGGTATTTGAAATGATTAAATCGCATCACGAGGGTTTCTATATCCCAGGTCATATTTTGTTGAAGCGGACCTTTGCGCCCTGCTTCTTTGCCATCTATATACAACGCCCATTCTGCATCGGCCTTGCCACTGTTAAAGTTGGACCAGGTAATCGCAATGTGGTGCCAGTCATTTGCACGCCAGTTGACCGGTACAGAAATCACACGGGCTGCGACTACATCGTCGGTAACTGGTTGTTCTTTATTGGGATAGCACCCAAATCGAAGCGTGCCATCGGCTTTTTTGAAATCGACAAATACAACTGCATCATCCCAGGGATATTTCCCACTCTCTTTTTTTCCAACGTGAAAGGGTTCTGGGTAGCTTTCATCAAAGCTGGCGATGTCGGCTTTGAGCCAGAATGCAATGCTGCCAGACCACGCGCTGTTTGCACTGTAGGAGAGATTGTTTTTACCGCTGTAATTGAGTGCGCCCGCATCTGGATTAAAAGCCAAATATCCGTCGGGATTGCCGCCTTGCTTGATGTGGTTGGTGTTGGCTGTGTCAAAGGTAGCCAATGGGTCGCCAAGGCTGTCGAGGGCATCCACGCCTTTTTCAAAGTTGGCAAAAAAAAGTATGTGTGCTCGCAGGCTCTCTTCAATGGCCTTTTCAGGGCCACCACAGGCTGTTGTGATTGATAGAAATATGAGGGTTAGAGTGCCGCGAGATAGCTGGAAAAAGTGGAGCGACATGTGTAAGGTCTCCTCGAAAAAAGAAGTTTGGCGTATTGTGGAGTTAAGTACACAAGTTGATATACTCCCAAAACGCGGGGATGTCAATACCAAAATAATGGAATTACAAAGATAGCTTAAATACTCGAAAAATCAATAGTTGAGATACTCGAAAACTCTGTCTCGGAAATTGTCTTGACATCTCAAAAGTTATTTGTTAGCATAAATTCAATTTTCCCAAAATGTTTGGCATTCTCAACAGGAGTCTCCTCGATGCGTAAAATCGGCACAGGTATTCTCTGGATAATCACGATTTTGATGTTGTCTTCGGTGACCATTTTTAATCCGGGACAGGTGACGGACTTTTTTGTCACGCTTTTTAATATTAAACCGAGTATTCCCGAACTCAAACCCATTGAAATTTCAGAACGCGATCGAGAAATTCGGTCCATTGCCGAGTCCATTACACAAGAAGATGTAAGCCAAATTATTACCGACCTGTCGGGGATGGGATCTCGGGTGCCTGGCTATGCGGGGCATAGGCAGGCTTTTGAATATGTCAAACAGCATTTTGAGCAATTTGGTCTCGAAGATATCAAGGTCGAAGAGCACACGGTAACGGTTCCCGTTGACAAAGGTGCTTCACTCACTTTGACGGATACCGGCGAAGAAATTGCGATCTACGGTTTTTGGCCCAACCATGTACAAACGCCCTCTGTGCCCAGCGCTGGGATTTCGGGGGCGCTTATTTACGGGGGCAAGGGATCGTTTTCAGAACTGAATGGCAAAAAGGTCGAAGGCAGCGTTGTCCTGATGGACTTCGATTGTGATCAGGGCTATTTAAGCCCTCGTATGCTGGGGGCACAGGCCATTTTATTTTACGACAATGGGCGGGTTACACAGGGACAGGCTATGGATAAGTTTTTGCCCGTGCCCGTTGATGTGCCCCGGTTCTGGGTCAAGAAAGACGATGCTTTGCGTTTGCTCGAATTGGCCCAAATGCAATCTCCCGAAGTGCGTTTAACGTCGAAGATGGATTGGGAAGAGGTGCCGACCTGGAATATTTTTGCAACCGTTCCCGGATCCGAAGACTATATCACTGAGCGCGAAGAGCGCAAATGGAAAGATCAGCAGATTGTGCTGAGTGCTTTTTACGATGCCATTTCCGTTGTGCCCGCTCTCGCGCCGGGTGCTGAAAATGCGTCGGGGTTGGCTGCACTTTTACACACTGCCCGCGTTTTGAAACAGAATCCGCCCAAATATTCGGTGACCTTTTTAGCAACTGGTTCTCATTTTCAAGGCCTATCGGGTATCAATGATTTTGTGTATCGCCACTCGCGCGAGAGCGATCATTTCCGCGATAAAATTCCCGATAGTTTATCCGTTGCCGGTGCTTATCTCGATGGCGAACTGATTCCGCGCGACAGCGAGGATTTTGAAGAGCTCATTCCCGGTAGCTACAAAATTGATTTTCGGTTATTTATCGGGTTGGACCTGTCGAGTGAATCCGATCAGTTGGCGAGCTTTTCACACGGCACCTTTAATAACCCAAATTGGCAGACAGACAATTATCTGAATAATCTGCTGGCGCCTTATGCGGACAAATTCGATAAATATATGGCCAAAGTCTTTCCGGGCGAAGAAGTGCGCCATGTCGATGCGATTGCACCGCCAAAACGCACCTGGAAGAATTTTATGCCCATTCGCCTGGGATTCGACAGCGAGGCCGTCACATTTGTTGGCAAAGAAGGCATTACACTGGCGACGCCATCAACCGTGCG
Organism: Gemmatimonadota bacterium; assembly: GCA_009838845.1. Lineage (NCBI taxonomy): Bacteria > Pseudomonadati > Gemmatimonadota > Gemmatimonadota bacterium. The sequence goes on from VXRD01000057.1 coordinate 24,823, forward strand.
GCGGTTTGTCGATACACCTGTCGATCGCGTGGAGCATGTCAATATGGGCAATTTGACGCGCCAGATCCAAACGGCGATCGCTGCCATGATGAAAGCGGGCGAAGATCCCGAGTTTTTCAGGGTGTCTAAACTCAAATTGCAAGATCGCGGACACAGTTTGAGAGGACAGGTATTGTGGTTTGATCGCAATGTCGATTTCGCGTTGCCCCGCGTGCCCGTGCCTGGGGGAGTTGCCACGTATCGACAGCCGGGCAATGTCCATAGCTGTGCGGGAGTGCGCACGCTGATTATTGACAAGACAACAGAAGGTCCCATTTACGATATCGATAAATTAGCAGACGATCAGACAGAAGATGCAGATCTAAAATTGTTTGGCGATAAAGATAAGGTAAAGGAAACCGGATGGTTTTCCTTTGAGATTATGCGGAATCGATTTACCAATCGCATTTTGGCTTATGATATTGATGAAGAGGGGACTATTACGTCGGCACCCGACATGGGGACTGAGGGCGACAAAAAATTCCCACTGACGCAGCGATATGGCTGGTGGGAAAATGAAATGCTGACAGTTCTGTTTAAGAGCCGCTCCATCAGCGTTTTTGAAATTATCGACTCGAGCTATTTGTCCGCGCTCGATTTTATGACGGTGCTCAACGACAACGATACGCAGCCCATAGAATTTGGCTATACGTATTTGCCGGGACAAAGCACCAAAGAAGGCGACGTGACGCGCGCTGCAGTGACGTTTGCGCGTGTGGATGAATTCACGGGAGAAGCCGAGCGGTTGAAGGTTTTGATGAGCACGGGATTATTTGGTGTTAAGTATTTGTTGATCAATGCGCCCCAGAAGTTTTTGGACAATCCGGTTGATAAACGCGAGGTGAATCCCGATCTTCTGGAAGAGGCCCGAGGTGAAGGGTATGAACCCGGCGTCATTTTCAGACCTTCGTATCAGGCCGCCAAAGATATGTGGGTGATTGACGATGTGCGGATGAAACAATTGGCGCAATTTGGTATTGAAAACAATCGGCTCACCCTGTTGCACAACAGCGCGCGCGAAGCCCTGATTGAAGCGCGTCAGCACCTTGAAAATCTGGATTACGAAGGGTTTATGAACGCATCCCGGCGGGCATGGGGGCTGGAGGCGCGGGGTTATCCCGAAGTGATGGCGACGGCCAATGATACTGTTCGGGGCATTATTTTTTATTTTATTTTATTGCTGCCGTTTTCATTTTTCTGCGAGCGTTTGTTGATTGGTGCGTCGAGTATTACCGCGAGGTTGAGTTGGTTTGCCGCATTTTTTATATTTTTCTTTATTGTTCTGCGCTTTGTCCATCCGGCTTTTCAGTTGAGCAATTCCCCCTATATTATTTTTCTCGCATTTGTGATTATGGCTCTCGGAGGCGTGGCCATGGTCATTGTGGTGTCTAAGTTTGGCGATGAAGTTCGCAAAATGAAGCAGGCTTCTGCCGGGACTTATGAAGCCGATGTCGGGCGCATTAGCGCGACGTCGGCCGCGATTGTGCTGGGCATTTCAAATTTGAGAAAGCGCCCCATGCGCACGGGGTTGACGGCGATTACGCTGACCTTATTGACTTTTACGACATTGTCTTTTACCTCGGTACAGACTTCGTTGAAGTTCTACAAGTTGCCCCGCGATAACGAGCCGTCGTATCAGGGGGCACTCGTGCGCGACCGATCCTGGCGCGGGATGCAGGAATCCGTGCTCAATTATCTCAATAGTGCCTTTGAAGGCCGCGCCGATATTGTGCCGCGATCGTGGTATTTGTCACAGGTGCGTGGCGAGCGCGCTTATGTGAATTTTTCTCGCGTGACAGAGGCCACCGCCGATATGGGGCCAAAGGAGATTTACGTCGATTTCGATGTGGGCATTACCACGGGAAAAGACAGTTTTGTCAATGCGCTGTTGGGTCTTACACCTGACGAACCCAAAATTACCGGAGTTGATCGCTATTTGATGAGCGGGCGGTGGTTTAAGCCCGGAGAAGAGTTCGTTTGTCTGTTGCCAAATGATCTGGCCGAGCTTGTCGGTATTTTCCCCGAAGATGCCGGTACAGCCAAAATTGAAATGCAGGGGCAGATTTTTACGGTGATTGGCATTCTCGATTCTGAAATGTTTAACAAGTTCAAAGATCTGGACGATGAAAAACTGACCCCTGTTGATACGGTTAAAGAAAAAGACGATTTGGCAGATGCACAGGATCAGGACCCGCGGGTTGTCGCGGCTGCGCCTATTGAGACCTTTACCCACCTGGAATCGACCAATGTGCTCGTCGTGCCCTATGAGTATATTCGGGATATCGGGGGCGTGTTGGCTTCGGTGGCGATTGCGAATTTCAGGGATGAGAGCGGGCAGCCCAAGTTGAATTTTGTCCCCGATATTGAAGAGTTTATGGCACGCGTGTCTTTGACGATGTTTGTGGGCAAGGATGATGGTGTAACCGTCTATAGTTCGATTGGTTCAACGTCGCTTTCTGGATTGGGCAATTTGTTTATTCCGATCTTGATTGCGGCGCTTATTGTGCTCAATACTATGATGGGTGCTGTGTATGAGCGTTTTCGAGAGATCAGTATTTATTCTTCGGTGGGATTGGCTCCCAATCATATTGCGGCACTTTTCCTCGCGGAGGCTGGCGTATTTGCCACACTCGGTGCGGTTATGGGATATTTAATTGGACAAGTGCTTGTGCTCATACTTTACAATGAGGGATTGTTGGGTGGCCTGGAATTGAATTATTCGTCGCTGTCCGCAATTTCCGCCACGTTGATTGTGATGGCAACGGTATTTCTTTCGGCGCTTTATCCAGCCAAAAAAGCCGCTGATATGGCCGTGCCCGATGTGACCCGAAAATGGGAATTTCCCGATCCGGATGGCGATCGGTGGGTATTTGATTTTCCCTTTACAGTGGGCGGTGCCGAGGTATTGGGCATGTACTCTTATTTGACCCGGGTTTTTGAATCTTATGGCGAGGGGTCGGTGGGTGATTTTGTAGCAGATCACGTGAAGTTCTGGTCTGAGGATCACGAGGGAGAACCGCAATACAATATTGACCTGACGGCGTGGTTGGCGCCTTATGACCTGGGAATTAGCCAGGAAGTGCAGTTGAAAGCCATTCCAACGGGTGAGCACAATATTTATAAAATTGAAGTGGTGATCAATCGCTTGAGTGGCGATGTGGCGTCCTGGAAACGGATCAATCGCGGATTTTTGAATGTGTTGAGAAAGCGATTCCTGGTCTGGCGCACAATTCCGGGCGACATGAAGTTCAATTATGCAGAAGACGGACGCCGGGTTTTGTCTGGCGAAGTCGCGGCAATAGCATAACGTGCAGATTTTGTGAATTTCCTTCTGGGAGGCAATTTTGGCAACCGATGAACCAAGAGATACAGAAGAAACAAAAGAGGATCTGACAGAATACGAACAGATTATGCCAGAGGACGCGCCTTTTGAAGATGGCTTTGGCTGGAAGACGATATGGGCGACGGCGTTCGTTGGGATTGTCATGTTGCCGGGGGCGATTTATCTGGGCCTGGTGACAGGGCAGAGCATGGCTGGCGCGTCTGAGTGGGTGACAATTATTCTCTTTTTAGAGATTGCCAAGCGCTCTTTTGTTCGGCTCAGGACACAGGAAATTTTGATTATCTATTGGGTCGCCGCAGGGCTGTTGGGCATTGGAGTAAAACTCGGTTCCGGCGCGCACCTTTACGGTGGGCCTTTTGGAGGGTTGATTTGGGATCAGTATTTGATTCAGTCGCCCGCGGCAAAAGGTCTGGATAGTTATATCCCGAATTGGGTGACACCGCCTCTGGATTCGCCGGTTTATGCCGAGCGTACGTTTGTGCATCCCGACTGGATTTTGCCGGTGTTGATTTTGTTTCTGGTCATGATTATCAATCAGGCTGCGCGGCTATCCTTTGGGTATGTGATGTTCCGCATTACCAGCGATATCGAGCAATTGCCTTTTCCGCTGGAGCCCGTTCAAGCACGCGGTGTCACCGCACTGGCTGAAACATCGGCCAAAGCCGAAGGGTGGCGGTGGCGCGTGTTCAGTACGGGAACGTGTATTGGTCTGGTGTGGGGATTGCTCTATGTAGTTGTGCCCACGTTGTCGGGCATTTTTCTGACGGAGACCGTTCAGGTCTTGCCCATTCCATTTATCGATTTCACAGCCGAGGTAAAGACCATATTGCCCGCTGCCGTGTTTGGTATAGGAACGGATTTGGGGCATTTATTGTATGGTTTTGTCCTGCCGTTTTACGTGGTGGTGGGGTCGTTTATCGGTGCTGTGCTCGCCAATCTGGTAATTAATCCAGCCCTTTATCACTATGAAATTTTGACCCGATGGGCACCGGGTATGACGGCGATTCCCGCAAGTATTTCCAATCGTTTTGACTTCTGGTTGAGCTTTGGGATCGGCACTTCAATCGTGATCGCACTCACTGGTTTTTATATGATAGGCAAAACCCTGTTGGAACAGCGCAAGCTGAAACAGGAAACAGGACATCATTCGATAAACATTAGTATGGAGGATTTGCCCGAGGGCCGGGGTGATCTGCCGATGAAATGGCCTCTCGTGTTGTGGGTCATGGCTTCTTTTGCCGCCATTGGACTGTGCCAGTGGCTCGTGCCAGAGTTTCACTGGGGATGGCTGGTTTTCTTTGCGTTTATTTATACGCCTGTTTCGTCTTATATCGGTGCACGAATGATCGGTCTTACGGGTAGCCCTTATGGCGCGAGCATTCCCTATATTCGGGAAGCGGCCATTTTGTTGTCTGGTTATAAAGGTGTGGCGGTGTGGTTTGCGCCCATCCCACTGCACGACCACGGGCTGGCCGTGCGGCAGTTTAAGCAACTGGAATTGACCAAGACAAAGATCGGTAGTTATCTCAAAATGGTCGTGGTTACGATGTTTGTGATTTTCATTTGCAGCTTTATGTTTTACGAGTTCATCTGGCGGTTGGGACCCATTCCATCTTCCACATATCCTTATGTCCAGCTATTTTGGCCCTATGAAGCCACGATGCAAACCGTATGGCTTAAATCGACTTTGCCGCCCGGAGAAGTACAGGGTGCTGTAGGGATGGATCTTTTAAGAGAAATTATCATCCCTAAATACATTCTCACAGGACTGGTCTCTGGTGGACTTCTCTATCTGGTACTGGTCGCCGCCAAGGTCCCCGTGCTGGCATTTTTCGGTTTTGTGAATGGTCTGGCGCAATGGCCGCACTTTGTCATTTTAAATTTTGCCGGGGCCATGCTGGGGCGATATCATTTTCAAAAGCGGTTTGGCGAGTCCAAATGGAAGGCTTACGCACCTATTTTAGTAGCGGGTTATTCATGCGGTATGGGGCTTATTGGCATGACCTCAATTGCCGTGGCTTTGATATCCAAAGCCGTGTCTCAAGTGGTTTTCTAAGATAAAATGATGGATGGAACTTTTATCCGGGCATGTGTCGTCTAATTTGTTGCGATACATGCCCGGTTTTATAGGCATTTTATTAACTTTTTCAAAGGAGCAGATTATGCAGAGGTTTCGACTCTTCGGTTTTTTGGCAGTGGCGATGCTTATGGTTGCGTCCTGCGATGTGTGGGCACAGCCTCAAAGAGGCGGTCAAGGGCAGGGGCAGCGCGGTCAAGGGCAACGCGGCGGCGTTCAGGTGCAGCGTTTTTTGCCGGTTGAACAGGCGTTAACCTATCTGGCGTTTAACGAGAATGTCGCCCTGAGCGATGAGCAACTCGTCAAGGTGCGCGCGTCACTTAAGGGGATTTACGCAAAAAGGCAGGAGTTGCAAAGAAGTCTGCGCGGTAGCAATGATCAGCAGGCGGCCATGCAGAAAGTGCGCGCACTGCGAATGGAAATGATGCAGGGCCTGACAGCCATTCTCAATGAGAACCAGACAAAGGTATTTCAAGAACAGATGCAGCGGATGGGGCAGCGCGGGCAGCGCGGGGCGGGGGGGGGG